>DATAMU010000464.1:0-2684 GCA_036266605.1 Candidatus Acidiferrum sp.
CCGGTCCGGCAGTTGATGGCCTTCAAGCCCAAAACATATTGGCTGCCCAGGCTGGAAATCGAACCTTCGATAGTGGAGGCGCTGGCAGTGCGTTGGCAGACCTCGCGCGCGAGTTCGGGCGTCAGTCGCGCCTGTTTGGGCTGGCGCATGAGCGTCAGAGTTTGCGCCACGCGCTGATCCGAAATGAGATTTAGAAATGGCGACTGTTCGAGTTGCGAAGCAAGCCCCTGGCGCAGCGTGCCGTCGAACACGGAATCGCCGGTGGTGTTGTTAAAGTCGGCGAGAACGATGGTGTCTTTGTTGGTGAGTTTGGCGGGTGTGCGGGCGAAGAAGAAGTAACCGGCTCCGGCGATCACGAGCACAGCTACTGCAGCTCCGGCAATCCAAGGCAGTCGTTTTGTGTGGGACGGAGATGGCGACACTTCCGCCGGTACGGCCGTCGCTCCCGACAGTTTTCGCGAGTCGCTGTCCCGCCTTAGCCGTTGAAGATCCGACCGCATTTCGGCTGCGCTCTGGTAACGCAGGTCGCGATCCTTCTCGAGCGCCTTGTCGATGATGCGCTGCAGCTCCGGCGGCACGCTGGGATTCAACCGCTGCGGCGGGGTCGGCGTTTCCGCGAGAATCCCGTGGAAGATCACAGCCGAGCTTTCCCCGGAGAAAGGCAGCGCGCCGGTCGCCATCTCGTAAAGGACCGCGCCAAACGAAAACAGGTCGCTGCGACAGTCCAACTCCTTGGCGCGCGCCTGTTCCGGCGACATGTAGGCAATCGTGCCCAGCGTACTGCCGGGACTCGTGAGGTGCTCGGCCTCTACGTCGAGCGTATCCATCGCTTCCGTGTTCGATCCTGCGCCCGCCCCACTCACTTTCGCCAAACCAAAATCGAGAATCTTGGCGTGCCCACTCTCGGTCACGAAAATGTTCGCGGGCTTGATGTCGCGGTGGACGATATTTTTCGAGTGCGCCGCAACCAGGCCGTCGGCCACCTCGGCGGCCAAACTCAGCAGCGTCTCCATCTCCATAGGCCGCCCCGCCATCGCGTGCTTTAGAGTGTTGCCCTCGAGATACTCCATGGCGATGAAGGCTTTGCCATCTCCTTCGCCGATGTCGTAAATGGTGCAGATGTTTGGATGATTCAGAGCGGAAGCGGCTTGCGCTTCGCGTTGAAAGCGGGCAAGTGCTTGAGGGTCGCGCGAAACGTCGGGCGGCAAAAACTTGAGAGCGACGAAACGCCGTAGCCGAGTGTCCTCGGCCTTGTAAACGACGCCCATTCCACCGCCGCCGATTTTTTCGAGGATGCGGTAATGAGAGACAGTTTGCCCAAGGAGGGAGTGGGAATCCGCCATCGCGCGCACATATTAGGTTGCGCTCCGAGCCAAGTCAACGCAGGCAACATGCTCCGCGTGAAGCAACTCACGGGCACCTACCAGAGCTTTGGCAGTTCGATCTATGGAACACACGCTGCGCCATCCACCGCTTCTTGTATTAGCCCGGTGTCTAATTGTAGGAAGCGTTGTGAAATGCGGGGAACGCGCCGCGAACGGACTCTTCGCCACAGGCTAGGAAGGGAAATGAACCGACGAATGAAAGTCGTAATTGCTTTTTGTGCCTTGGTCTGCGTCCCGGCATTCGCTCAGACTTCGAACGAGACCTCTGCAAAAACGACCCCAATAAACGGTCCCACCGTACTTGCCCTGGACCACCAGGGTCATCTTTTTGTGGTTGAGGCGGAAGAGCAACGAGTACTGCGGATCGACCTGCGCAGCGGCACGATCAGGACCGTGGCCGGAAATCGCAAGGACTGTTGCTACAGCAGCGGACGCCCCGCCACAAAAGTCGGTCTCTCTTACGTTACCGCCTTAGCCGTGGATCCTCATGGCAATCTGTTGATCGCCGAATGGGAACAAGTATTACGGGTTGATGCGCACACTGGGCTGATTTCGACCGTCGCCGGAACAGGTACGTCAGGCAAGACAACGGAAGGCTCGCCGGCTCTTACCGCGAGATTCGATCAAATCAGCGGCTTGGCAGTGGATTCCGGCGGAGATCTATTTATTTCCGATGCCGGTCAATCCAGGATTTTTAAGGTCACAACCGCGACCGGGATCGTTTCGAAAGTTGCGGGCAATGGAAAGACCGGCTTCGGTGGCGATGGAGGTCCGGCTACTGATGCTAGCTTCGGGTACTCAGGGGCCATCGCTCTAGATGCGACAGGAAATGTCTTCGTATCTGATACCGAGAATTGCCGGATCCGTCGCATTGACATCGCGACCGGGATCATTGACACAATCGCGCAGACGGGTGGCCCGGACGAGAATTGCCCCTCGCAAACGGGCAGAATTCCGTACCAGCCTTCTCCGTCCGATCCAGCTGTCGATTCAAGAGGAAACGTCTACTTCGTGCAGGGATCCGAGGACGTCGTGGCTCGCGTAGGTCCCGATCCGCGAAAACAATCCATCATCGCGGGAACCGGCGAGCGAGGTTTCGGAGGAGATGGCGGCGCGGCTACCGGTGCGAAGTTGGCGAATCCGTCCGGGCTCGCGGTGGATTCGGAGGGTAATCTTTTTATCTCAGAGTTCGTCAACAATCGAATTCGTCGTGTGGACGCAAAAACAGGAACGATCACGACGGCCGCGGGGAATGGACTTCCTCATCGGTTCGATCTCGAGATGTGACAGCGTTTGACC
>DATAMU010000465.1:0-15009 GCA_036266605.1 Candidatus Acidiferrum sp.
ATGAGTTGCCAGCTTGGAGCTTTGTACATGCGGAAGCCATAGACGTGATTGGTATACGTGTTGCCCTGAACTTCTTCGGGGATCACTGGAGTTTCTGGTGCGGATGGAGCAAGAGGTGCCGCAGTGGCAGATGTCGCGAGCGAAGAAACTCCGCCATCCGGAGTTGATTTGATGGATGGGGCGATCGCTTTTGCCTTGGGAGTATTTGCGGGGAGTTGAGGACGAACTGGAGCGCTTGAAACGCGCGGCGCCGGTGGGACGGCCACGGTTTCGATCGCAGGCTCGGCTGTCGGCTGCGCGATGTTGGTTCTTACGGGTTGTGCTGAGTCAGGACTCGTTCGCTGTGCCGGCGCTGCTTGTGTTGGACTACCAACGCTCGCTGAGGCCGGCTGTGCGCCATCGGTTTTGTTCGGGATGATCGAAGCGATTTTGTCTTTTTCGATGTAGATAAATCCAAAGTCGGTTTTGACTTTGAACATTTTGTTGTCGTAGCCGACGATGGTGCCGTAGAAAGTCTTGCCGTCTTTGAGCTGAATCTCGTCAGCGAGCGCGGGACGAGCCAAGACGCTGAGCGCGAGCAGGCACAGTGCGCGCGTGAGAATTCGCATATTCCAGAGTATGCAATCGGCCCAGCAGGACGCGCAATGCCTACGCTTGCGCGGTGTCGGCTTCGTTACGTCTGCGCTGGTGCTGCCCCCACTTCGTTACGGCTGTGCCGGCGTGGCGGTTAGGTCGAGTTTGAGAGAGACGAATGCGTTCGAGCGCATGCTGCGCAGAGCCAAGCAGGCTGCGGTTTCCAGCGCAGCAGCTTCATTCGCAGCGCACGGCAATGGTTGCCGAACGGTCTCGGATGCGCCGTCGGAGTACAGGACCGTGAGCGAGATCGACTTTGCCAGGCGCTTTCGAGCGCGGAGCGTTGTCGCGGCTTCGGAGCAAAGATATTGCAGCATGCCGCTCGAGATTTCACGATCAGGGATTCGAGGAGTTGCGGCGATTGGCGCGGGAGAGAGGTGTGCGGGAATCGCCACTGCTGGCGCGGTTTTTGCCCTGGTCGGAGATGTCGTGGCAATGGCTCGATTTAGTTGCCAGAGACGCGTGCCCATAATCTTGCCGAAGACCTGGCGGAGGGCGGCTTTTGGGACTCCGCCCAATTCCTGGGCGAGTTCATTACAGTCAGTCGCGGCCGGGCGAGTGATTCGAATCGTCCATGTCGGAGTGGATTCCCGGAGCGGCAGGGAAGTAGGTGCGAGCACCGACAGAGTGGAGTTTTCCAGGCAGGCTTGCATGATGGCTCCTTTGACGGCGCCGAGCGAGATGAGTGTCGGCAGGGAGGGAAACTGACGGCGAGCGGCCCGGGAGAGCCTAGGGAGGCAATGGGGTCGCCCGCCGTTTCCCGTTTCCTCTACAAGGCGACTATAGCGAACAAAATACGAAAGTCAAGCGAAACTGTGGCGAAGAAAGGCTATCGCTCGCTCTTCCTTCTGTTCGAGTGTATCGCCTTGATCTCCGCGAGGAAGGTGCTAAGAAACGGTGCTCGCGGCGATGTTGCCGGCCAGCCGCGGTTCCTGGTCGTTCGCAACGAGACCCACATGGAAGTCGGACATATCTTCGTCGAGAACGTTGGAGTAAAGCACGAAGAGGGCTACGGCAGCCTGAACGATCAATGCAATCCACATTTCAAGTAGTGCACTTACCTGCGGCGACGGTGCAAACAAGCCCGCTACGAATCTCAGCGGAAATCCCGCCATAGTTGTGGCCAAGGCGCCGTAAATGGTCGCTCTCCAAGTAAAGGACCACCAAACTCGAATCGCCTGGCTGTAGGTAGGCTTTTGAACGTCAGAGGCAGGCTGTCCGCCCAGCGGCCAAACCGCCACGCGAAAGCGTCTAAATCTTTTGTGGAGCACGAAGCGCATTACGGGGATCGCCATCGAGTAGAAGAAAACGTATGGGGCTATTTTTATTGCCCAAACAGCAGAGGGACCCGAAATCAGATCGGTTTGAGACATCAATTGAAGCAGGGGGGACGCAATCGCCGTGAGGACGAATGAGGCGACGAGCGTCCTCCAATAAAACGCCCACCAAACGCGCAAAGCATGGCCGACAGTGGGTTGAACGTAGTCTGACCGCAAAGATGCGTGAATTTGATCGACTTGGCCTGGAGTTGAGGCTGGGAGGCTCATAGAGCCGGGGATTTTGCATTCTCATATCGTCTACGTCAAGTACCTTTGGGTTACCGTGCGGATAGCTCGGAAGTGCAGGAACTATCAGGACGCATTGGCAACGCGTGTCAGTTCGAAGGTACGGCGCCGGCAAGGTTTACTACGGTGATGGATTTCAGCATGCGGACCCAACGGCCTTGGCGCTTGTCGCCCGGGACGACGAGACGGAGTGGACCTTGGTCAGAGCCGAGCGGTTGGCCGTCGACGGAGTCCGCGATGAGAACGGCTTCGGCGGCGAAGTCGTCGTCGAGCTCGGCCAGGGAGAAGGCGGCGCGGTAGCCGTCCGAGCCTTCGGCAACGACAGCCAATGCCATGCTTTTGCCCCGTAGCGCCGATCCTAGAGGAACACCTGCCTTGGCGAGTAAGGCTGCGATCGGGACGCCGTCATATTGATGCATTTGGTCGTCGTGGCCTTTTGTGGTGACGGATTTGCGCGGCAGTTTCCGTAGATCATCAAGGTTAAGTTTTACGTCCTGACCAACGGCGCCCGTGACGACGAGTGCGGCACTGGCTGATGGAGTGGAACTGGCGGGGCGCGTTTGGGCAAAGACCGACGGGCTTGGGGCGAACGTTGAAACCGCGAGCAACACCGATGCAGTCAATCGTCGGATGGGACTCGGTGGCGCGGAAAAACGTACTTGACGCTTCATTCCTGCGGACATGGGGCGCAGCGATGCTGCGCCCCTACGTGACCCTGCCAAGCACGCGGATCGGCCCGATCGGCAGATGGAAGTCATAAGTTGGCCTTTCTGACTTTGCTTTTCGTTTGCGTCTTACGGAGGCTCGCGCCATTATCTTTCGCTCGTTGACGCAGATCGATTTGACCAAAACATTATGGACCTGAATCTGTTTTTCGCGATGTTGGGCGGATTGCTCGTGCTGGCGTTTATCGCCAACCGACTTGTGCGGTTCACTGGCGTGCCCGACGTGATCATTTTGATGTTCACGGGCGTGCTGATCGGGCCGGTGCTACATTGGATCGATCCGGACATTTTCCGCGGAGCGACGCACGGCTTTGGATCATTGGCGCTTATGTTGATCTTGTTTGAGGGTGGCCTCGATCTGAAGCTGCGCGAAATCGTGAGTCATTTTGGCGGGGGATTTTTTCTGGCGCTGGTCAGCTTTCTGTTGGCTGGTGTGGCTGTGGCGTGCGTGTGCCACTTTGCGATGCATCTTGAATGGATTCCTGCGCTGCTTGTTGGGGCGGTGCTGGGCTGTATCAGCAGCTCGATCATTCTGCCGGTGCTGCAACAGGTGAGCCTGCGGCGCGAGGTGAAGGTGACACTGCTGGTGGAGGCGTCGCTGGGAGATGCGCTCGCGGTGCTTGCAGTGACGTCGCTTCTGGATGTGGCCGCAGGGGGACATGCGCACCCGAAAGCGATTGCCTGGAGCTTGGTGTCGAGCCTCATTCTTTCTGTGTGCTGCGGCGTACTGGCGGGAATGTTGTGGTCGTATTTGTTGCCGGCGCTAACCGAAGAGCGATTCTGGCATGTGCTCACATTCGCGGCGGTGCTGCTGGTTTATTCCGGTACTCATGCGTTGAAAGGGAATGAGCTTGTGGCGGTGCTGGTGTTTGGGCTCACCCTTTCGAATCTGCCAATAGTACGGCGGAGATTGCACATGGATGAGTCGCCGGATGCTACCGGTTGGTTTTCGCAAGCATCGATACGAGCGGATCGGAAAGGGAGCGTGGAGCATCAGCATGAGCAGATGCTGACTTTTCACGGCGAGCTCGCATTTTTGCTGCGCACGTTTTTCTTTGTGCTGCTTGGCGCGCTGGTGGAGTTCGATGGGCTGAAGAAAAATATTCTGTTCGCGCTGGGATGTTTCGGGGCGCTGCTGGTTGCGCGGTGGATCGCGGTGGAAGCGGGAAGACCGATCTGGCGCGATTTTTCAAGGCGAGAGCGGGAGATTATGGTTTGGTTCTTGCCGCGTGGTCTGATCACTGCGGTGTTGGGAATCGATGTGTTGGAGGCGCGAGGAGATGCGTTCGATTTTTTACCATCGCTGGCGTTTGCGGTGATTTTGTTGAGTAATTTGGTGTTGTTGATTGGGACGTTTCGTGCGCGCGGGATGACGACGACGGAAGGAGTGACTGCTGACATTGTTGTGGAATCGGCTTAGTGCGGTAGAGGTAGTTACGTCCAAGATTTTTCGCTCGTGATTAAATACCTGTCTTGTTTTGTGACGAGTGTAAAAAAAAGGGGCACGGTGGTTGTCGTGCCCCTCGTTCGTTTCGGTTGGGCGGCGTTTTGTGGAACGAACGCGCGCCCGACGGATACTCCGCTTTAGAAGACTTGACGGAAGGTCCAGAAGAGGAAGCCCGAGAGCATCATGGCGACGGGCAAGGTGAGGACCCAAGCCATCAGCAAGTTGCGCACGGTAGACCACTGCAAGCCGGAGTGATTGGCCAACATGGTGCCGGCGACACCCGACGACAAGACGTGGGTTGTACTGACGGGCAGACCGAACCAATCGGCTGCGCCGATCGTGGCCATCGCGGTGATTTCGGCGGCCGCGCCTTGTCCGTAGGTGAGATGATTCTTGCCGATTTTCTCCCCGACGGTGACGACGATGCGCTTCCATCCGACCATGGTGCCGAGGCCGAGGGCGAGCGCGGTCGCGACTTTGACCCACAGCGGAATGAAGCGCGTCGCGTGGTCGATGTGGGTCTTGTAATTCTTCAGGACGGCCCAGTCCGCCGGGTTGATATTGATCGTCTGATTCTTTTGCATCAAGCGGAGCGCTTCGCTGGCGAGGTACATGTCGTTACGGAAGTTGCGGACCTGCTCCTGAGGAACGGCCTTGAGGTCGCCGAATTGAGCCATTTCCGTCCCGATGCCGTTCACGAGTTCTCGCAGGGCGAGCATGGTGTTGGGCTTGAATTCCTTGTCACGGATGTACTCGGTGACGTCTTCGCGCGGATCGCCGATCGCGGCGGCAGGTATGACGTACTTATTGAGAACGTCTGCGCTGGAACGAGAAACAGCAACGAAGTCTTGTGTCTCGCGAGCGCTAACGGCGTGGTTTAAAGCATAGGTCGTGGGGACGGTGCCGATGAGGATGAGCATGATGAGGCCCATGCCTTTTTGACCGTCGTTGGAGCCGTGGAAAAAGCTGACGCCGGTGCAGGTGAGGATGAGCAAGCCGCGAATCCAGAACGGAGGCGGCTCGGTGCCTTCGGGAGCTTCGTAGAGCTTCTTGTTTTTGATTACTGCTTTGAGGCCGAGGAAGAGAGCGGCGGCAAGTGCGAAGCCGAAGATCGGCGAGAGCAAGAGCGATTTTCCGATGTTGGCGGCTTGAGCCCAATCGACGCCGGAGGTTCCGCTGCGGGCGTTCATGAGCTGGTTGGCGATACCGACGCCGATGATCGAGCCGATGAGGGTGTGCGAGCTGGAAGCAGGAAGGCCGAACCACCACGTACCGAGGTTCCAGACGATGGCCGCGGTCAACAGTGCGAAGACCATCGCGAAGCCGGCACTGGAGCCGACCTGCAGGATCAGTTCAACGGGAAGCAAGGAGACGATGCCAAAAGCGACGGCGCCGGTTGAGGTGACGACACCAGCGAAGTTCCAGAAGCCGGACCAGACGACGGCAATCTGAGGATCCATCGAGTGGGTGTAGATCACGGTGGCAACGGCGTTGGCGGTGTCGTGGAATCCGTTCACAAACTCGAAAGCGAGCGCGACCAGGAGCGCAGTGCCCAAGAGAATGTACGGCCAAGCCGAGAGGATGCGGATGCCGGCGAGGTCGTGAGCGATGCTGGAGCCGATGAAGACCAAGCCACCAAGCAGGACTGCGGCGAAAATGAGCGCACCTGCCTTGCTAGGCTTTTTGGCTAATTTTTCGTGAACCGAATGTTTCGCTGGCGGCGCCGGCGCGATGGGCGGCGGAGGCGCTGTCGTTGCTGCTGCTCTGGCGGTTGCTGCTGAAGCCATAAAACTCCTGTCCGTCGTCAAATTTTGGGCCTCTGCGGATGTAAACCCTGTCGGGATGCGTGGGTTTATACGCAACAATTGTTACAGCGGAATGAATGTTGGAGGCGGGGTGGTTCAAGTGTTATGCCTTGCGATTTGCGTTCGGAAAGGCTTGGAGTTGTTGACAAAAATGCGGGTTCGGGGGAGGCTGTCGGCCTTGTGAATCATCCGCATGTACTTTTGTTTGTGTTTCTTATTGGGGTTGTGACGGGGCTGAGGTCGCTGACCGGGCCGGCGGTGACTTCGTGGTCGGCGCACCTCGGTTGGCTGAGCTTGATTGGGACGCCGCTGCGATTTATGTCGTCGATCATCATGGCAGTGATTTTTACGGCGCTGGCCGTGGCGGAATTGGTGGCGGACCAGTTGCCGTCAACTCCGGCGCGAACGGCACCGACGGGATTGGGGGCGCGCATTGCGATGGGTGCGCTGTGCGGTGCGACGGTCGCGCTGGCGGGTGGGGAATCGATCGTGTCGGGAATTTTGCTGGGTGTGCTAGGTGGAATCGTCGGGGCGTACGGTGGGTATCAGGTGCGGACCCGACTGGTGAAGACGCTGGAAATGCCTGATGTCGTAATTGCGGTGCTTGAGGATATTGTGGCGATTGGCGGCGGGTTGTTGATTTTATCGCGAGTGTAGGGAAGAGGATTCACCGCAGAGTTCACAGAGGGCGCAGAGGTAAAACGCCGAATTGTTGCCAAGACCGGATTTGTGGCCAAGATAGTTGCTGGCCGCTTGTTTCCGCATTGCATCCAACCCCTGACAATTCATTTTTGATAAACCGCGTAGCTTGATCGGAGAGATGCATGGCTGCTGACGAGAAATATAAAGCGATTGTGATTGGTTCGGGACAGGGCGGGACGCCGCTGTCGCAGGCGTTGGCGAACGCTGGGTGGCGGACGGCGTTAGTGGAGCGAGAGCACGTCGGCGGTACGTGCATCAACGAAGGGTGCACGCCGACGAAGACGATGGTTGCGAGCGGGCGCGTCGCATATCTGGCGCGACGTGGAGCGGACTACGGAGTACACACGAGTGCGTTGCGGATCGACATGAAACGTGTGCGAAAGCGGAAACGCGACATCGTAAATTGGTTTCGCGATGGAGGGCAGAAGAGAGTCGAGGCGACGAAGAATCTCGATCTGATTTTTGGCGAGGCGTCGTTTACATCGGCGAGGTCGATTTTGGTCACGGATAAGAAAGGGAAGCAACGGACGTTAAGCGCGGAATATTTTTTCATTAATGCGGGATGCCGGCCGTCGGCGCCGCCGATCGAGGGGCTCGAGAATGTGAAATATCTCGATAGCACTTCGGTTATGGAATTGGACAAAGTCCCGAAGCATCTGGTGGTGATCGGCGGGGGATATATCGGGTTGGAGTTTGGGCAATTGTTCCGGCGGCTTGGCGCGCAGGTGACGGTGATTACGTCGGGCAAACAGTTGCTCGATCACGAGGACGACGACGTCGCGGATGGAGTAGCGAAGATTTTGCAGCAGGATGGGATAAAGATTTTGTTCGATGTGAATTACGAGCACGTGAAGTGTTCGGGCAAAGAGATTGTGATCAAGGCGAGGAGCGCAAAGAACAAGCGAACGATCAAGTATTCGCATTTGCTGGTTGCGGCGGGACGAAAGCCGAATACGGATTCGCTGAAGCCGTCGGTGGCTGGGATCGCGGTCGATGAGCATGGATACATCAAGGCAAATGAGCGGCTGGAAACGAATGTCGGAAATATCTTTGCGATAGGGGACATCAAGGGCGGACCGGCGTTTACGCACATTTCGTATGATGATTTTCGGATTTTGCGGACGAATGTGTTGGAGAACGGGAACGCCAGCATCAAGGATCGGTTGGTGCCATACACGGTGTTCATCGATCCGCAGCTTGGGCGCGTGGGGATGACCGAGGCGGAGGCACGCGCGACGGGGCGGAAAATTCGCGTGGCGAAAATGGCGATGACGAGCGTGGCGCGGGCGCTGGAGATCGACGAGGCGCGCGGATTTATGAAGGCGATTGTGGATGCGGAGACGAATCAGATTTTGGGAGCGGCGGTGTTGGGAATCGAAGGTGGGGAAGTGATGGCGCAGATTCAGATTGCGATGTGGGGGAAGCTGCCGTTTACGACGTTAAGAGATGGAGTGTTTGCGCATCCGACGTTGTCGGAGGCGCTGAATAATTTATTTACATCCCATTTTCAGGATTGAGGCAGTGGCAGTGGCAGAGTAAAAACAAACATGCACCACAGAGAACGCAGAGTTCGCAGAGCGGGATGGAAATTTTCAGGATTGAGTGGGATCGTAGCTGAGAGCGGCGTTGGCTTCTTCGCCGGCGTCGCGGCCGCGATTGGCAAGGCCCACACCTAGCAGGACCAAGACACCACCGATTAGCAGTGACGTCGTGAGTTGTTCGTGGAGGAGCCACGCGGCGAGGACTGCGGTGAGCGGGCCTTGCGCGAGCAGTGTGACCGCTGTGACGGTCGCGGGGAGATGGCCAAGCGCGTAGGTGAGTGCGATGTAGCCCCCGAGTTGAGAGACGAGGCCGAGGCCGATGAGCGCCGCGAGCGAACGATGGCTTGGGATGTCGAGCGGCGTGCGCAGCAGAAGAGTGAACACGAAAAGAAAAATTGTGCCGGAGATCGTCGCGAGGCGAAGGAAGACGAGCGTGCTGGTGTGCGCGCGGATGTTTTCGGTGGCGAGCAGATACACGGCGAAGCACGCGGAGGCGATCAACGCCATGAGGTCGCCGGTGCCAAGGTGTAGATGGCGCGTGAGGTCGGTCCAGATGATGACGAGGGAGCCGGAGAAGGCGAGGGCCAGGCCGGCCCAGAAGGCGACGGAGGGGCGGCGCCTGAAAGCGAGCCATGTGATGAGGCCAACAAAGATGGGCGTTTGATTGCCGAGCAGCGTGGCGTTGGCGGCGGAGGTGCGAATGATCGACGTGTTGTAGAAGGCGAGATCGAGCGCGAAGAAGAGGCCGCCGACGGCGATGATTGCGAGCGTGCGAGGGCTGACGCGTGGCGTGCGCCAGTCGTAGAGCCATGTCGGGATGAGGAGCAACGAAGGGAACAGCATGCGGTAGAAGGCGGATGTTGTGCCGGGGATGTCGGTCCAGCGGACGAAGATGGCGGACCAAGAGATGCAGATGACGCCGGCTACCAGAGCGAGGTAAGGCAAGATGCCGGAATGCTGGCGGGCTGAGGCTGGGGCTTGGGAAGAGATTGTGAGCGGCTCCTGGATTTTTTCGCGGCGAGCTGCGAAGAATCGTTGCGTTTAGTATCGCATGCGCGGTGAGCATTGATGGAATGCGCGGCGGCATGCGTCAGGATGGATCGACCAGATTGTCCTGTGAGTTCGGAAAAAACGATTGGAAAGTGCGAATTACGCGTTGCCAAGTTGGGGCGCAGCAGTGCTGCGCCCGTACACGATCGCGATGACTTGATGCGATGCCTAAGGTTTGTCGGGGCTTTCGAGGCCACCGCCACCGCTGTTGTTTGTCGAGCCGGATTTTGAGCTGCCGTGAGCGAGGAAGATGACGGCAGCAGCTGCGCCCGCCCCGGCGATGATTCCGATTTTGGCGAACTGGCTGTTGCTTTTGGATTGGCGCGGTGTCGTGCAAGTTTTATGCACGTGAGACTGGTGATAGGCCGGATCGTCGGGCGAGATAAAACTTGCGGCGGAGATGACTGCTTGTTGCGGGAGGACTTCGTACGATTCTTTTTCGGCGACGACGTGAGTCTCGGCGCCGGCGGTCACCAGGAGATCGCCCGTGATGGCGGTGACATTGATTTTGCACGGCGAGTAGTAAGTGACCTGTCCGGTCGCGGGCTCGCCGCCTTGGGGAACGATTCGAACATCGGACGCGACGATTTCGATGGTGTCGCCGTTGTCGCGGCGAAAAGTAAGAGTGCCGGAGTTTAGTTCAGCGACTGATCCTTTCGCGGAGTGTGCGGAGTAGAAGCGACCCTGGCTGTTGGCGGCGAGGCTATAGCGAGAATTAGCGATGCGAATGTCCGTAGAGCCGCCGACATCGGTGCTGATTTCTTCGCCGGGGAAAATGCTCGCGCCTTCGGTAAGCGAACTTTGGCGTACGTGAGCGAGGTTCGCCTGGAGCACGACGCCCAGCGGCGTGTCCTGCGCGGATGAAAGAGGGGCGAGGGCGAGAGATGCGGTCGCGAGAATGCATCCAAGCCTTGTCCCCAAGGTGCTGCTCAAGGGCCGGCTCCGTGTAAAGAATGGCTAGACTCTAGAATCCGCTGAATTTGATGCGCGGGACAGCGTTGTTCGGGGACGGTGTGTCGAACCGCGAACAGGGTTTGTTGGCAGCTACTCGCGCGAGCTATTTATAGGTGGCGACGACTTCGCCGTTGACGATTTTCAGGTCGGACATGTCGGCGGGGAGTTTGAACTTTTCGCGGTTCTCGGGATTCTCGAGAATGTGACGCATTGCGCTTTGCAATGCGGCAGGCGGGAGTGGGAGCGAGCCGATCTGGCCGGAGACGGGCTCGAAATTTAGGTACCCGTTTTCCGCGTTGAGCTTGCCTTCGAGTTGGAGCGTGACGTCTTTGCCGTGCATGTCGAAAACGACGTAGGCGCGGACGCGATCTTCGACCAATTCAACCTTCACATCTTTCACCTGCGAGCGGACTTGGTCGATTTGTTCGGCGGTTGTGCCGGCGGGAACGGGGGTGTCGAGGCCGCTGCCCGAGGGCGTGGCTTTCGTCGCCGCAACGCTTTGCGACGGGGACGCTGCTTGAACCGTGTTTGGCGTCGCTGAAGTTGCAGCGGCGCGGGACTGAGGTGAATCGGGGTTTGCGGCAATATCGAGATGCGAAAGTAGGTAGGAATTCAGTTCGGTCTGGTCCATGCGCATCTCGGCGGGTTGGCCGGCAGAGACGGCTTGCTGCACTTGTTCGAATTTTTGCTCGACGCGGGCGGCGGCTTGGGGACTGGTTTCGACCGCTGGCGGTGGCGCCTTATGAAGGACCATCGCGATGGTGATCGCAGCGGAGATGTAGGTGGCCCAACGGATCACGCGAAAGATCATGCGCCATGGAACCGATTTGGGAGGCGTGTGGGCCGGAGTCCAGTCGGAGGCCGGGGCGTTGTTGGTGCCGGGCATAGGTTGCTCCTGGCACTCAAGTTAGCGGTTTGAAACGAGTTGCGGCAATAGGACTGAGGGGCAGGTGGGGCGAAAACGTGATGGCCGACAGGGCTGGTGCGAGGTGGGCACCGACGCTCAGTCATTTTAAGAGGGAGCGAAAACCCCAAAGAGAAGACAAAACAAACCGAGGTCGAGGTAAACGCCCGGGCAAGCTGGGGCGCAGCAGTGCTGCGCCCCTACACGGAGTTTCGATTGTTAGAGTTCGCGTAAGGCTACGGCTACGGGTCGAGCGGCGGCGCGGATGGCTGGCGGCAGGCCGCCAATGATGCCCATGACGAGGGCGAAGATGATGCCGCCCACGAGCAGGCCCGACGTGATTTTGAAGGCGAAGGCCATATTGCTGAATGTCTGCCAGTTCATTGTGGCGGTGGTTAGGCCATTGAGCGGTAACACGGCAAGACAACCGACAGCTCCGCCTACGAAGGATATGAGCAAGGCCTCGATCACGAAGGAGAAAACGACGGCTGCGGCGCCGAATCCAAGTGCGCGCATAGTCGCGATTTCCCGGCCGCGTTCGGCGACTGCTGAATACATCGTGTTGAGCGCGCCGAAGATAGCACCGATCGCCATTACACCAGCTACAAGTCCACCGAGTACCGTAATGAGCTGTGTCATCCGCGTCGATTGCTTCGAGTAGTAGTCGATTTCGCGGCTGACATCGACGCTGAGGCGCGGATCGGATGTGACTGCATCTTTAAACGCCTGCAACGCGCTCGGCGACGTGAGGTGAACTGTGGCCGATTGGAAGACGTTGGACGGGCGCTTGTAGACGTCATCGAGCACGCGGGCATCGGTCCAGACTTCCGAATCAAATGCGCTGCCTCCCGCGTCGAACACTCCGACGACCTGCCAGTGACCGCCGCCGAAGTTCACACTCTGACCGACCGACAAGCCGGAATACGTACTGGCTGCGTTTTTTCCTACGACCAGTTCGGACAGACCTGGGTTAAACATGCGGCCTTCGGCGATTTTTACGTTGCGACGGATATTCAGGACGTTGGACGAGACGCCGCGAACTTGAACGTTTGCATCAGTGCCTGTCGATTTGAGAGGGAAGGGTGCGACCACCACCACTTCTGACGTAACGAGTGGCGCGCCGTCCGCCCCGCGTGCAACGCCGGGCGCGTCCTGCATGATCTTCACTTGGTCGAGGCCGACGCCGGACATCATTTCTGATGTCGCGCCGGCGCGCATGATGATTGCGTTGTCTTCGGAGCCGGAGGCGACCAGCGTGGCCTTGAATCCGCGCGCGAGCGAAAGCATCGCGACGAAGACGCCGACGGTGCCTGCGATGCCGAGGACGGCTACGATCGCCGATGTCCACCGTGCTTTTACGCTGCGAACGTTGTAAATGACTGGAATCGCCATGTCAGACCCTCCGCAGCGCGTTGACCACGCGCATTCGCATCGCGCCAATCCCGGGCAACAAGCCGCTGACGAGGCCGACGAGGAGAGCGGTGCCCAGGCCGACGCTTAAAATTGCCGGCGACAAAATCAAAGTTGGTAAGAGTCCGTTGAGCGCGGACGCAAGGACCGGAATCGCAAGCATGGCGAGCCCGAGACCTATAAGCCCGCCAATCAACGAGATGAGCAGCGATTCGGCGAGCACGAAGAAGAGAATCGTGCGGTCGCCGTAACCAATCGCTTTGAGCGTGGCTAGTTCGCCCACACGTTCGCGGACCGAGATGGCCATCGTGTTTCCGGTAACGAGAAGCAGCGTGAAGAACACGACGCCGCCGATTGTCAGGATGAGGAATTCGATGTTGCCGAACTGCTTCACCCAACCAGCGGCGAATGCGGATTCGGTTTCGGTTTTCGTCTCGAAATCGGAGTTCGAGAACATATCGTCTACCGCTTTTGCGATGCGCGGGGCGTCGTCTGGATTTTCGATTTTCACGACGTACCAGCCGATGCGATCCTTGAATGTTTTTGGAACGCCTTCCTCGAAAGCATCCCACTGGAACCAGAACTGGCTTTCGTCGCCGCCCGCTTTTTCGGAGTGGTAGATGCCGACGAGATTGAATTCCCAAGTATTGGCGCCACCGAAGATGGTGGTCTTGATGGGTATTTTGTCGCCGATTTTCCAACCAAAGCGCGCGGCCGTTTTCGCTCCCGCGATCGCTCCTTGGCGATCCTTCAAGAAATTCGCCCACTGATCGTCGGGGACTTTCAATTCCGGAATGACCTTGCGCTGGTTTTCGGGATCGATGGCGAATTGTGGGAAGAAATTCTTTTCGTCCTGATAGACGCCGCCGAACCAGTTGTTGTGCGTGATCGCGACTACACCCGGAATGCGCATGATTTTGTCTTTGTAATTCAGCGGAAGCGGCTGAATGATCGAGACCTTGTTGATGATGACCAGCCGATCGGCGCCGGCGATGTCGGCACCGCGGCCGAAGGCGCCCTTCACGACCGCGAGGAATGAAAAGAGGAAGAGCGCGACCGCGAACGAACCGACAGTCAGGATCAAGCGAATCTTTTTGCGAAACAGATTCGCGAAGATGAGTCCTCGAAATTTCATGCGGCACCTCCCGCATAAGCGTTCTGTTGCACCTGGCCGGCTTCGACGAGCAATCCTTTCTCGAGATGCAACTCGAGATCGGCAAGCTTGGCGACGACGGGATCGTGGGTAACCATCAGCACAGTCTTTCCGTATTCCTTCACCAGGCGAATGATCAAATTCATGATTTCGTCGGCGCTCTTCCGGTCGAGGTCACCTGTCGGCTCGTCGCAGAGCAAGAAGGTCGGGTCAGCGACGATGGCGCGGGCGATGGCGACACGTTGTTCCTGTCCACCGGAAAGCTGGCGCGGATAATGGTTCATGCGTTCGGCGAGGCCGACGACACCCAGCGCGGTTTCGACGTGGCGGCGCCGCTCGGCTTTCGACAGCTTCGTGAGCAACAGAGGAAGCTCGACATTTTGAAAGGCGGTCAGCACGGGAATCAGGTTGTACATCTGAAAGATGAATCCCACGTGGCGCGCGCGCCACTGCGTGAGTTTCGAAGCCGACATGTTGGTGACTTCGTCGCCGGCGACGGTGATGCTGCCGTGAGTCGGGACGTCGAGGCCGCCAAGCAAATTGAGCAGCGTGGTCTTGCCCGATCCGCTCGGCCCCATAAACGCAACAAAGTCGCCTTTATCCACATCAAGATTCAGGCGCTGTAAGACCTGGATCTCTTCGCCGCCACGCTTGTACGTCTTGTCCAGGCCGCGAACCTGAATCAGGCTGTTTGATCTCCCGGTGCCGTCCACTCGAACCATTGTGCGATCTCCTGAAGTGCTTGTATCTGAATTACGTATCGAAGAGCGAATTTATTTCGATTTTCTGCGCAAATTCTTTTAGACGATACGCGATCGCCGCTAGCGCTCTACTCTCGGCAGCTACTTCTTGATCGCCACGCTCTGACCATCACGCAGATCGGTCGGGCCGGCAACGACAACCGCATCGCCCGCTACCAGGCCGCCCATAATTTCGGTGTCAGAGCCGCGGTTTTCGCCGAGTGTGACGGCACGGCGCTCGAGCTTGGCGTCCTTTACAAGGAAGACGACTTCCTTACCGGCGTCGTCGTGAATCGCACTTTGAGGCACGAGTGCGGCGACCTGCGCTGTCTTTGCGTCGGTGGGTTTCGGCGCGTCGCCCAGGAACGTCACCTTGATGC
>DATAMU010000466.1:0-8007 GCA_036266605.1 Candidatus Acidiferrum sp.
ACTGCCGAATATTCGGGAAGGATGCTGCCGAAGTCGTCTTGCTTGAGCGCGAGATCGGCAAAAAAAAGATGGTGATTGACGATGATCAGGTCGGCGTCTTTGGCGCGCTGGTGCATCGCGGTGACGAAGCATTGATTGAACTCGGGGCACTTTTGGCCGGAGCAGGCGTCGCGGCGCGCATCGAGGCGCATCCACAAATCGGAGTCGTCGGATAGAAATGTAAGCTCGGCGCGGTCGCCGGTTTCGGTGACTTTCGACCAATCGTTGATCTGGCGGAACGCGTCGATTTCTTCGAGGCCTTTGAGCATTGGCTGGTCGGCCATCTGGTGCGCTTTGACGCGGCAAAGAAAATTCGAGCGGCCCTTCATCACGGCGACTTTGAGTTCGGGCGCGAAATGCTTTTGAAGGAACGGAATGTCTTTTTGGTAGAGCTGCTCTTGCAGCGATTTCGTCGCCGTCGAAATGACGACACGACGGCCGCTGCAAATGGCGGGCAGCAGGTAAGCGAGCGTTTTGCCGGTGCCGGTGCCGGCTTCGACGACAGCGTGATGCTTCTCGGTGAATGCGTCGTGGACGGCTTCGGCCATTTCGAGCTGCGCGGGGCGATGCTCGTAGCCACCGATCATGCAGCGTTCGAGCAGTCCGCCGGGGCCGAAGACGTCTTGCATGGTCGGAGCTGAACCGTTGCTGCGTTCCGGCGCCGAGGGCTCGCTCTCTTCGTCGCGATCGTGTCTGTGATCGGAAAAATCGCGTTCTTCATCACTACGCTCTTCGCGCACACGATCCCCGAGACGAGGTTTGTCGTCCTCCAGCGAAGCGTAAACACGCTCGATGGAAATGACTTTTTCCGCGTCGTCCGGCTTCTCTCGTTTTCGTGAAGTTGCTGCCTGGCGCTTGCCCAAGATGGTTTTCCGCGCGCCTGTTCTGTCGTACAGGTTCGCCGTTACCAACGATAGCACACGGTGTGACAACGCAATTACAGCCGCATGACACGCGCTAAAACGCGCGCTGGCACACTGCAAATCAACCAGTCCCCCCTACTTCATCGAACGTGCAATTTAAACGGAGCGTGCCATGAAGCCTGCGACGGAACGTGGAAAGAAGCGCAAAAATAAACTTGGAGTCTGGACGTGTCTCGGAATCGCGTTGATCGTACTGGTCGCGAACGGTTGCGGCGGAAACGCCTACAACATGCCGACGAGCACGCCCGCGGACAATCTGCCGCAAACATCCGCGGTGACGCTGACCGTCACCGACGCACCGCCGGCCGGCGTCACCGTTCTTTCGTTTGAGGTCACCATCAACAGCGCCGTGCTGAACCCGGGCAACGTGCAGCTCGTCACAAATCCACAGCGCATCGAAGTAAAGCAGCTCGAAACCGACTCGGCGTTCCTCTCGACGATGAACGCCCCCGCGGGGACGTATCAAAGCATTACCGTCAACGTGACGAATCCCGAGTTGACCGTGATGAACAACAGTGGCGCGGCGATCGGCAATTGCGCGAACAATTCCGTGTGCCATCTGGAGCCAGCAGCCGCTGGCAACGTTACGTTCTCGGCCTCGCCGTTTCCTGTAGTTCTCGTAGGCGGGTCGCCGACTGGATTTCAAGTCGATCTGAATGTCGCGAATCTGCTTTCCAATACGCTCAGCGTCGATTTCAACGCGTCAGGCGCGATCAGCGTGGCGCAGCTTCCGCTCGCGGGACAGCCGAACGACGATCGGCTAGCCGACGTCGACGATTTGCTGGGCACCGCCGAAAATCTTGACGCAGCCGATTCGCAGTTCACACTGCACACGATGAGTGGCGATTTTCAAATTCAAGCAAACGGGAACACGCAATTCGAAATTGAAGGTTGCGCGGCCGACAACTTCTCGTGCATTCAGACCGGGCAAGTCGTCGAGGTCGATTCGGAAGTGATGAACGGAGGCATGTTCATTGCGCGCAAAATCGAAGCCGAAGGTAGCGAAGCAGGCGACAAGGGCGGCGATAACAATCAGGGCGAGAACGAAGTGGAAGGCATCGTCTTCAAGATCGACGACGCGACGCATTTCGAGATCGTCGTGCTCGGCGAATTGAACGCTACGAGCAACGTCGCCTTGGGCAATCCGGTCGTCGTGACGCTGTCGAGCCCGCAATTCCAGGTCGATGCAAACGGGCTCAATGTGCCGAGCGCGCTGCAAGGCGCGTTTGAACAAGCCACCGACACGTCGCAGTTGATGCCGGGGCAGGAAGTGCAAATCCGCAGCACGAGCGGCGGCAATACGATGGGCTCGCCGATCACGATAACGACGAATCGCGTTCGGCTGCGCGAGACGCAATTTACCGCAACAATTTCGGGTGCGCCTGTGCCGCCGAATTTCACGGTCGGCAATCTTCCGGGATTGTTCACGTCGATGGGCGTCACGTCGATCTTGGTCCAGACGTCGAGCCAGACGAACTTCCAAGGTGGAACCGGCCTCGGTTCTCTAGCGGACCAGAATCAAGTCTCCCTGCGAGGGCTGCTGTTCGCAAACGGCACAAATCCGCCGACACTGATTGTGGACAAGGTTCGCAAGCGCTAGACCTTCTGCTAGCGTTTACCCGGCCGGGGAGTTTTTGTCCCCGGCCGTTTTCATTTTGGGCTGGCCTCTCGCTCATTGAAACGGCCTTTCGACGGATCGGCCATTGAAATTTTGGGCAATATCCCTAGTGTTTCCAACAATCTGGAAGATCGTCGTGGGTTAAAGTCGGAGAGTCGGAGTTTCCGTCAGTTCTCGGGGTGTGCGCCGTGCCCCAGTTACGGCGCGGGGGTCTTATGAAAACGAAACTCTATAAGCTGGCAGCGGTTTGCCTGGTGACCGCTTCCGCCGCTGTCCTCATTCATCATCGCGCGGACTCTCGCACATCGGTTGCGACAAAACGCGATGACGCCGCGGCACGAATGCGCGCGCTCGAGGCTTACGGCAAGATTCCCCTTTCCTTCGAAGCAAATTTCGGCCAGACCGACGCTCGCGTGAAGTTTCTTGCGCGCGGCGCAGGCTATACCGTTTTCTTGACCGATCGCGACGCGACGCTACGGCTGGGGCGGCCGTCCGCGAAGCCGGATGCCCCGGCGTCTGGGGCTGTGGTGCGCTTCACGCTCGCTGGCGCGAATTCACAAGCTGTTACACACGCGCTCGATCCGCAAGCGGCGAAAGCCAACTACATCATCGGCAACGATCCCAAGAAATGGCATCGCGGCGTTCCAGAATATTCCCGCGTGAAATTTGACGGCGTCTATCCAGGCATCGATCTCATCTATTACGGAACCCAAGGCCAACTCGAATCCGACTACATCGTGAGCCCAGGGGCAGACCCAACGAAGATCGCACTGCGCGTCGAAGGGGCGGAGCGCGTCCGCCTGAACGCCGCCGGCGATGCAATTCTCTCGACCGCAGCCGGCGACGTCTCGCTGCATCAACCGCGCGCATATCAGGAAAGCGCCACAGGCCGCATCGAAGTTGCCGCGAACTACACGGAACTCGCATCCGACACTCTCGGCATTCGCGTCGGCGCTTACGACGCGAAACTCCCGCTCGTCATCGATCCAGTCGTCGGCTACTCAACGCTCCTCAGCGGCACCGACGGCGGCGCATCAGGTACGGCGCTCACGGTGGACTCCGCCGGCAACGCTTACATCGTCGGCATAACCAGTGCGAGCGACTTTCCGACCACGGCGAGCGCGTTTCAGAAAACGAAATCCAGCACGACGGGAAATGCTTTCGTCACGAAACTCAACCCGACCGGAACGGCGCTTGTGTTTTCCACGTATCTCGGCGGTTCCGGCGTATCCGGCAAACTCGACACCGCGACTGGCGTGGCCGTCGATGCGACTGGCGACGTCTTCATCACCGGCTTGACGCCTTCGACCGACTTCCCCATCAAAACGCAAAACGCCTATCAGGTCGTCAACAACGGCACGCCTGGAAATTGCTTCCTCACCAAACTCGATCCCACCGGCTCGACGCTGCTCTATTCGAGCTATCTCGGCGGTTCGGGCAACGACGGCTGCTCCGCGATCGCGCTCGACTCCAACGGCAATGCTTACGTCACGGGCACGGCAACCTCGACGAACTTCCCGACAACGCCCGGTAAGGCGATCCAAACAGCCGGGCAAGCGAGCGGCTTGGCATTCGTCTCGCGATTCGACACCACGCTGAGTGGCACGAACTCACTCGTTTACTCGACGCTGCTCGGCGGCACCAGCGCGAATCAGGGCACCGCAATCGCGGTCGATGCAAGCTTCAATGCATACATCACTGGGGAAACGAACTCGACCGATTTTCCGGTCAAGGCGGGAGCGTTTCAGTCCGCGCTGAAGGGCACAGCCGGCAATGCATTCGTTTCACGCATCGATACGACAACCGCAAATAATCTCGTCTACTCAACCTATCTCGGGGGCACAGCCACAGGCTCCGGTGACTTAGGCAAGGCGATCGCAATCGGGCCGAGTTCGAACGTTTTCGTGGCGGGCATTACGACCTCGAGCGACTTCCCGGTTACAGCCAGCGTGCTGCAATCCACTCCCAAAAATGCGAATGAGACGGCTTTCGTCGCGCGGCTGGACACCACCAAATCGAACGCCCAATCACTGGTGTATTCGACATACCTCGGTGGCTCATCCCAGGACGCCGCGGATGCGATCGCTGTCGATGCGGGCGGAAACGCGTATATTGGCGGCAACACGCTCTCATCGGATTTTCCGACCATTCCGGGCGCGCCGCAGTTCACACGCACAACGGGAACTAGCTCGATCGGTTACGTCTCCGTGCTCAATTCGACTGGAACGGCGCTGTCTTTTTCGACGTACTTCGGCGGAAGCGGCGGCAACGCGCTGGTCGCTATCGGCCTGGATACCGCGACTCCACCCAACATTTACGTCGCCGGTGGTACGGCGTCATCGGATTTTCCGGTAACCACCGGAGCGTTCCAGACAACGTTCACGACGGACGCAGCATTCGTCGCGAAGCTTTCTCCCGCAGCGGCAACAGGCGTGATCCTCAGCCCATCCGCTGTGAACTTCGGCAAGCAGGCAGTCGGCATCGCCAGTCAGGCGCAGATCGTGACGCTGGCCAATCTGACCGGCAGCAGCATAACCATCACAAAAGTTTCGCTGAGCGGCGCAAACTCCGCCGACTTTGTCATCGGCAACACGAATTGCAGCGGCACGATCGCCGCCGGCGCGACGTGCGCGATCGCGGTCACCTTCACCCCTTCGGTCTTGGCCGCCGAGTCCGCTACTTTAAGCGTCACAGACAGCGACGCGTCGAGCCCGCAGACGGTCCCGCTCACGGGCATCGGCATTGCTCCGGCCCCGGTTTTTCTCAGTCCCGCGACTGTGAATTTCGGCAGTCAGGCCCTCAACACCACGAGTGCCGCGCAAACGGTTACGCTGAAAAATAACAGCGCCGTACTAATCAGCGGCATCGCTGTCAGCATTACAGGCGGAGGCGCGTCGTCCTTCGCGCAGACGAGCGCGTGTGCGACATCGCTCGCCGCAGGTGCGAGCTGCACCATCAGTGTGACGTTCACGCCGACGACGACGGGATCCGTTACCGCAACCCTGAGTGTCACAGACAGCGACGCGAGCAGCCCGCAGACCGCCACGCTTGCCGGCACAGGTGGCGGCACAACTCCCGACTTCAGCATCGCTGCCGCTCCGGCGGCTGTAAGCGTTGCCGCAGGCGCGACCGCAACTTCCACCGTGACGGTAACTGGCTTGAATGGTTTTACGACGGCAGTCGCCCTGACCTGCTCTGGCGCGCCAGCGGGTTCGTCGTGCTCGCTCAATCCCAATTCGGTCACGCCGACTTCGACTGGCGCCACATCGACTGCGTCCATCGTGACGACAGCGCGGAAGGCGCCCGCGATGGCATTTCGCATCCATTCAAATTGGTCGAACAGGATGCCGGGAACCTGGACCGCAGCGCTCGTTCTACTCGCTCTGAGTCTCGCCTCATTTGTGTGGACGATTCGGCGAATCGGGACAGCCCGGAAACTTGCGTGGACGTTCGCCGCGCTGCTCACGCTTTCACTCACAAGCTGCAGCGGCCTGCCCTCGACGGGAACGCCAGCCGGGACGTACACGATCACAATCACCGGCACATCGGGAACGCTGACGCACTCAGCGACGGTCACGCTGACCGTAAGTTAATTCGGGCGAAACCAGCCAGCGAGCGGCAAGAAATTCGCCGCGACAAATTAAAACTGAAAATCGATCAGGCTGGCACCGCTCCGCCCATCGTCGCCGTCGGCGGGATCGGTGTCATCGCCGGCGCCATGCCCGTCGCCATCGGTGGCTGGAAGCGGCGATACAGCGCGAGCGAAATCGCTCCAGCTCCCCAAACCGTAACGCCAAACTTGATCCAGCCGCCGGCATGCGGAATCATCGTCGCTAGGCGCACAATCACAATCCCGACGACCATGCGGCCAATCAGCGGCCAAGTCTCACGCGTGCGGCCCAGCAGCCATTGCCCGACTAACGTACCGACGATTGTCTGCGCGTAATAAAGTCCACCGTACCAGAGAAACAGCGTGCCAATTCCAACGAACAAGCCGACCACCGTCACGCAAGCGATGAGCGCCGCGATCGGCACGCCGAAAAATACGAGCACGCCCAATCCAAACGACGCGCCGTAGTGCTCGACGCTGTCCACGGCCTCCCGCGAAAACTGCGGCATGAGTTGGAACAAAACCAGTCCGAACAAAACGTAAGCCGCGAGCCAAATCACCTGCCAGACAAAATAGCTGCCCTCTGCATACTCCGGCTTGCGCTCCATCTTCGTGTAAACAGGAGCCGACGCCAGTTTCGCATCGCTCGCGACATCCGGCGGATTCTTCCCTTCAAACTTGATCGTCCCGCCCACCTTCGCCGAACTGTTGATGCGCAAGCGCTCGCCCTTCGCGTTGATCTCGCCGTCCACCGACCCCGCCAATGTCGCATCCTGCGCAAACAACAAAATATTGCGGCCGATCCCACCGTCCAGATTGATGGTGTGCGCAAAACACGTCAGGCTCCCGCCGATCTTGCTGGAGCTATCTAAATCCACCATTTCGTCGAACGTCAAAACGTTTCGCGCGACATTCCCCGTCAAGGAAATCGTGTTCGTGGCCGATCGAATGTTTCCATCCACCGTGCCACCGACGCGCAACGTCTGGGCGAATGCGATCACATCACCCGTCACATGTCCGCCGACGCTGGCGTCGTGCGAAAACAAATAAACATCTCCGTCCACCTTGCCGTCGATCCGCGCGCGGCGCGCGAACACAAACAAATCGCCCTTCACCGTTTCGTCGCTGCGAATCTCGACGCTTTCGCCCTTGCGTATATCCTGCGCTGACGCCGACGCTGGCATCATCAGCGCCCCGACCGCGCAAAATCCGGTGAGCACCAGAGCCAGTGCCGTCGATCCTCGTCGTAAGCGTTTACGGAAGAACGCCAAAGCAAAGCCGCCTACGGTGAGCATCGCCACCACCTCGACCAAAGTGATCACGGATTGCCATCCTTTCCAGAACACACCTTGAAAAATCAGAAGATTGAGAAGGCTCGTGCTGCCGAAACCGGCCTGCTGTAGCTGGTCTTCCCATGGCACGAGGTATGTGTCGTACAACGCGTAAACACCCGTCGCCGCCAAACCGAACAACACGCCCCAAATCCATTGCATCGATCGCCGCGCCCGCTGCTGAAATTGCATCAGCCTCGCCGGCAAGACTTCGTCCTCTTCCAGCATCGCTCGCGTCAACAATCGCGACTCGCGCTCCATCGCCCGCAACAGCGTGCGGCACTCGTTACATTCCTGGGTGTGCGCCGAGACTTCGGCCGCCTTCGCTCGATCCAGTTGCCGCTCGATGTAGAGCAGCAGGATCATTTCGTCAAAATGTTGTGTGTCGCGTACGTCGCGCGGATCGTTTTCCATATCGCTCACAAGGCCCCTCCTGCGGCCATCGCTCCCGGCTCCCCCAGCGCTTGCCGCAGTTCATGCCGCGCG
>DATAMU010000467.1:0-6963 GCA_036266605.1 Candidatus Acidiferrum sp.
GCGCCGTGCGGAAATTTTGGCCGAGAGCCTGCAAGAAAATGTCGAACCGCTCTTTGATCGCGCGCTCCCCGACAAAAGCTTGCAGCGTATCGTCGATCGTTTTGGCCAGCGCGAACATCTGAAAGGGATTGCGGTTTACAACGCCAACGGCGCCGCGCTTGCTCTCACGCCCGGTCTGCCGACGTCGTTCCAGACGCGCCCGGCGACCGCGACGCGTGCTGCGTTACGAGACACCGGGCTCGGCGAGTTCCTGCCGGTTGGCGATGCTCCGATGGAGCTTTACGCCATGCCGCTTCACCGTAACGGCCAAGCGGTCGGCACGCTGGTCCTCGCACACGACGCAAGCTACATCGATTCGCAAGTCTCAAACACGCTTCGCAGTTCTCTGCTGACCGCGTTGGTTCAGACGCTGTTTATTTCCGGCCTCGCCCTGATTCTCGTCCGTTGGACTTTGACCGGGCCGCTTACACGCACCGCCACTTGGCTGCGTGGATTGCGCACGGGACAAAGCGGCCAACTCAATCCGCCGCCGGCGCTGCCACAAGGTGAACTTTTCGACCAAATCCATCGCGAAGTCACACACCTCGCGCGCGATTTGAACGCCGCGCGCGCGACGGCCGAAGAAGAAGCGCGTCTGCGCGAATCCAACGTGTCTCTCTGGACCGCCGAGCGCCTTCGCGTAAGCCTGGCCGGCAAGCTGCAAAACAAACCGCTCTTCGTGGTATCGAATCGCGAGCCATATATGCACGAACGCAAGAACGACGGCTCGATTCAAGTGATCGTTCCGGCGAGCGGTCTCGTGACCGCGCTCGAACCTGTGCTGCTCGCGTCGAACGGAACCTGGGTCGCCGACGGATCGGGAAATGCCGACCGCGACACCGTCGATGCTCGCGATCGCATTCGCGTTCCGCCTGAGAATCCCGCGTACACTCTGCGCCGCGTTTGGCTCAGCAAGGAAGAAGAAAAGGGCTACTACGAAGGCTTCTCCAACGAAGGCATGTGGCCGCTCTGCCACATCGCGCACACCCGCCCGATTTTCCGTCCGGAAGATTGGCTGTCATACCAGGAAGTGAACCGCCGTTTTGCCGACGCTGTGCTGGAAGAGATGGAAGGCATCGAGTCCCCTATCGTCCTTGCACAGGATTATCACTTCGCGCTGCTGCCCCGCATGGTAAAGGAAGCGCGTCCCGACGCACGCGTCGCGATTTTCTGGCACATCCCTTGGCCCAATCCGGAAGTGTTCGGAATTTGCCCGTGGGCGCGCGATCTGATCGACGGATTGCTCGGCGCCGACTTGATCGGTTTCCACATTCAATCGCACTGTAACAACTTTTTGTCGTCGGTCGATCGCTCAGTGGAAGCGCTGACCGCGTGGGACCGCTTCGAGGTGAACCGCAAGGGCCATCTCACACGCGTGCGGCCCTATCCCATCAGCGTCTCGATGTCGGAAAACGGACACTCCGAAGAAACACGAAACCCGAACGAATTGGTCACGCAAATCTGCAACGATCTGAATATCCAGGCGAGCATTCTCGGCGTCGGTGTCGATCGCGTCGATTACACCAAGGGCATCCTCGAACGATTCCGCGCCATCGAAAAATTCCTCGAAATGAATCCGTCGTATCAACGCCGCTTCAGCTTCATCCAGATCGGCGCGCCAAGCCGCACCGCTATCGAGCGGTATCAGAGATTGCTGGACGAAGTGGATCAGGAAGCGGCGCGCATCAACGCCCGATTCCAGGCCGGGCGATGGATGCCCATCGTGCTGCTGAAGAAGCATCACTCGCACCAGGAAATCGCGCGCTTCTACAAAGCTGCCTCGGTTTGTCTGGTCACGGCGCTGCACGACGGCATGAATCTCGTAGCGAAGGAATTTGTCGCGTCGCGCGATGACGACCAAGGCGTGTTAGTTCTAAGCACGTTCGCCGGCGCCGCGCTGGAACTGAGCGACGCTCTGCTGGTGAATCCCTACGACGTGCAGCAAGTCGCAGGCGCGATACACCGCGCCCTCGAAATGCCGAGCGAAGAGCAAGCCACGCGTATGCTGCACATGCGAGCCAACGTCCGCGAATACAACATTTATCGCTGGGCCGCGAATTTGCTCTCCGATCTGACGGAAATTCGGATCGATACCCCGGAGCGCGTCGAAGTGCAATGAGGTCCGCCGTCCGCGCTACTCGCCAAAAGAAATCTAAAAATATAAAGCCAGCTCCCGACTTGAAGGCGGTTCCCGATTTACTGAAGAGATGGGACGATATCGCCGCACAAATCCGCAAGCACGGACGCGTAACGATATTTCTCGATTTCGATGGCACGCTGGTAGATATCGCACCTCGGCCAGAACTCGTTCACCTCAAGCACGAAGCACGCGAAGTATTGCGCCGCCTCTCGAATCATCCGCTCGCCACGCTCGTGATCGTAAGCGGCCGGCGGCGCGCCGAACTCCTCGAACACATCGCCGTCCCGGACATTCACTACTTCGGTTTGTACGGCTGGGAGCGCGGCGATCAAATTACGTTGCCGCCTGATTCGCAAAAGGCATTGCGCGCGGCGCGTGAAACGCTTGAGCCGCTTCTGAAGAAATATCCGAACCTCTGGATTGAAGACAAGAACAGCAGCTTATCGGTGCACTTACTGCACGTGCCGAAGTCGCGGCACCAAGCCTTGCGCAAGGAACTTCTTACGGTACTCCAGCCGTTCCAGAAGACGCTGCACGCCGTCGGAAATATTCGCGATGTCGAAATTCTGCCACGGTCGATTCCGGGCAAAGGCCTTGCGGTAAAAGAATTCTTGCGGAACAACGCGGACGCAAAATCGCTGGCGTTTTATTTTGGCGATGACTACTCGGACGAATCGGGATTCGTCGCGGTCGGGCGTGGGGCGTCGGTGCATGTGGGAAAACCGCGGCCGACAAAAGCGCGCTATCGCGTTAAGACTCCAGCGGAGACCACGAAGGCGTTGGAGCGAATTGAGGACGTGCTGAACGAGATTGAAATGGACGGCGCGAAGAGCGGCAAGACGCAGCGGGCGGCGGCTGGAAACCGGTAGAACGCAAAGAAAACAACAGAAGCACACACAGTTCGGATCGATTTGTGGCATTTGAGGCGTAGCCGTGCTGAGCCTCTTCATGTTTGTGCTTGAAATTTGACTAAGCCGTGCGAGCGAAGCTGGGGAAAAACGTACCGCCATCGAGCACGTTGCGGACAGCATCAACCAAGTCATGCCCGGCGCGCGATTTCGCGACGTAGCCCTGCGCGCCCGCATTCACGACTTCGCGCACGGTTTGCGCCGATTCGTGCACCGAGAAGAACAATATCTTCGCCGTCGGGTTTTCCTTCCGGATCTGTTGCGCTGCGTCGATGCCGGTCAAGCCAGGCATGTTGATGTCCATGATGATCAAGTCGGGACGCAACTCGCGCGACTTCGTAATGACTTCCCTGCCTTCAAACGCTTCGCCGCAAACCGCCCACTCATCATGACTCTCGAGCAGGCCCCGCACGCCGCGCCGCATGACTTCGTGATCGTCGGCGATCAAAATTCGGCGTCGCATGTCCGCCGTTGTCGTCTTGCCGCTGTTGCCATTTGAGTTGCCGGTGCTGGGAGCAACAACCGCGATCTCGTAGTCTTCGCTGCTGCGTTCGGCGGCTTTCGCTTTCTTGATTGGAACCGAGGCGCTAACGCGCGTGCCGTCGCGACCGAAATCGACTTCGAGCTGCCCGCCGAGCTGCCGCAATCTCTCACGCATGCCCGGAATTCCCACGCCAAGCGCAGCGATACCTTCCACCTTGACGCGAGCGGAACCCGCTTCGATTCCTTTACCGTGGTCTACGACTTGCAACTTCAACGCATCGCCTTCGGTTGTGACGCTGATATCGGCATCGGGACTGCCGGAATACCTGTGAACGTTGGTGAGGCTTTCCTGCACAACACGAAACAGCGCCATCTCCACTTCGGTGGAAAGCCGGCCGATGTCGGGAGAAATGTTCACATTGAGCTTGATCCCGCTGCGCTTCTGAAATCCTTCCGAATACCAGCGAATTGCCGAGCCAAGGCCCGACTCATCCAGTAGAGGAGGATGCAGCAAATACGAGAGCGTCCGAATCTCCTCGCCGATCATCCGAACGATCTCGCGTCCTTCGTCGAGAGCTTCCTGGCGTTCGGGCTTTTTGGAATCGATCAGACGCGCGACGCGGTCGAGCGACATTGAGAGCGCGGCGACTTTTTGCCCGGTCGTATCGTGAAGATCGCGCGCGATGCGGCGCCGCTCTTCGTCCTGCAATTGAAGCAGGCGGCCAGACAATTGACGCAGCGAAGATTCCGTTACGCGTAACGCTTCGTTGGTTTCGACGAGTTCGGTCAATTCCGTGGCAACGGCGCAAAGCGCTTCCATACCGAACTGCGTGCTTCGTGTCAGCGTGAGCCGCACTGTGCGCGCGCGGCCGGCGCGATCGATGAGGCGAATCTCGCCACGCGCAACACCATTTGCGGCGTTTTGAATCAGCGCGCGCAGAGCGGGAGCGTACTGGTCCGACACGAAATTCTCGAGAGGAGTACCGATGAATCGCTCGAGTTGCGCGTCGAAAATATTGGCGAAGCTGCGATTGGAATAAAGAACGGTGCCGTCGTTGGAGAGAGTCGCCGCTCCCTCATCAATGGTTTCGACGAGCAAGCGATACGGATGCTCGGCGCCCTGAAGTGTGAACACCTGGTCGCCCTTCGACGCGCTGACCACGACCGCATCGACCTCGCCCGAGCGTATGGCACGCAGGGTCTCTTCGAGTTCGGAAATGCGCTCGCGCATTTCGTTAACTGCGGGAGATTTAAAGACGGAACGCTTAACCGCGAGATGTTTGATTCGCTTCGCTGGTTTCGTTGGCTTTCTCTTCATAAACGGGCCCCTAAGACCTTTTGAGATCCAAGCCGAGCACGACGCGCTCGGCGTCGGAAAAATCACCGACGAGACGTCGTAGAGGCAGCGGCATCGCCTTGATCAACGTAGGAGCGGCGATGATCTGCCCTTCAGCGGCGAGAGCGGGCTGCTGGTAGATGTCGATCACTTCCAGGTCAAAACGTCCCGGCAAGTGCTTCTCGCACAAACGCTGGAGATTTTCGATGGACTTGAGCGAACGTGGAGTCTGTCCTGTAACATAGAGGCGAAGAACATACTTCGGCTTCTCGGTGATCCGCGATTTCTTGCGCTTCGCGCCGCGCTTCTGAGATGCCGAACTACTTCGCCGTTTCAATTCACGATTCCAGTCTCCCGGAGGTTCAGTCCAACCAAAACTCTTTCCAGATCGGACAGATCGCCGATGATCTTGCGAATGGGCACGGGCAATTTGCGAACCAGAGTCGGAATAGCGAGTATCTGATCGCCCTGTGCGAGCTGCGGAGTCTTGACGAGGTCGATGACGTGAAGCTTGTAACGGCCTGTCAGGTGATCGTTGCAGATTTTCTTCAGGTTTGAGAGAGCCGCAAGTGATTTGGGAGTTTGCCCGGCAACGTATAGCCGCAATTCGACTATTGCGGCGTCGCCATTCGCACTCGCTTTCTTGCTGGCGGCTTTCTTCGTTTTCGATTTGGCAGAAGCTTTCGATTTCATGATTTACCCAACTTTGCTGCCCGACCGGCAGAGTTGGACTTCCCCCCTCGGAGTGACGACATATCCGTTATATCCTGCGCCAGACGCATCTCTTTGTTCAACTCTTCGGTCGCGAGCAGGCCAGCTTCACTGTCCTCATCATCGAGTTCCACTCGTAGCGCCGCAATCTGCGCTTCCACCGCCTTACGCCGCCGCGCTCGGGCGCGCGCCTTTTCCTCGACGCTCTGTTGGCGAACCAGCTTTTCGGCTCTCTCGCGAGCCTCTTGGTTCAACCGCGCAGATCCAGTGAGCACGACGCCAGCGCCGATGTAAACGGGGAGGAGTTTGATTCCCTGCTTGGAGATCACGAATTCGCGGACCTGATTGGAATGCGCCATACCACGCGACTTGAGAACGTAGACGGCGCGATTCCGCTCACCGTTGAGTTCGAGATCGCGAACCAGAATCCAAGTGTCGATCAGAGAGGAAATTCCGACATCCGTCGACTCGATGTCTTTATGTATGCCCTGAGTGAGCGATGTGAACAAAGCAGTGATCTGCCTCGTCTTCAAAAAGTCCATCAGGCGCATCAGCATGGAATTGACTTCGTGCACATTTCCAAGCATCAGGTTCGAAATCGGGTCAATGACGACGACCTCCGGATCGAACTCCTCAATGAGCTTGTGGATGCGCAACAGATGCATTTCGAGACCGCTTTGCGTGGGCCGCCAAGCCTCGAATCGCAGAAGGCCGCTCCTCAAATGTTTTTCGAGGTTGATGCCGATCGATCGCATGTTGCGGGCGGCCTGGTGAGGTGATTCCTCGAAAGCCACATAGAGCGCTTTGCGCCCGGCGGCGCACGCCCGCGCGGCGAAACTAGCACTGAGACTCGATTTTCCGGAGCCCGCGGTACCACTGACTAAGATCGACGTGCCCTTGTAATAGCCTTTGCCTTCGAGCATGACGTCGAGATCGGGGACACCGCTCGAAATACGCTCGTTCGAGACCTTGTGATTCAGCTTCATGGAACTGCTGGGCAGAACCGAAAAGCCCTTGTCGTCAATCAGGAACGGATATTCGTCGGCGCCATGCGAGGTGCCGCGATACTTAATGATGCGCATGCGGCGCGTGGACACCTGTTCGGTGACGCGATGGTCGAGAAAGATGACGCAGTCGGAAACGTACTCTTCGAGGCCAGCGCGCGTGAGCGTGCCGTCACCACGCTCTGCGGTGACGACGGTGGTCATGCCGCGATCCTTGAGCCAGCGAAAGAGGCGGCGAATTTCAGCCCGGAGCAGGCCCGAGTTTTTGAATCCAGAGAAGACCGCTTCGAGCGTATCGAGCACGACGCGCTTGGCGCCGATGGATTCGATGGCGTATTGAAG
>DATAMU010000468.1:0-7644 GCA_036266605.1 Candidatus Acidiferrum sp.
AGCTGCCAGACTGCGAAGCCGAAGCTATTCGGATCACGCTGCGAATGGTGCTCCTCGTGGTGCTCGCTGGCCTGAGGATTCGGATCTCGCCCACGCATACCGCTGGCTCCGGCCCCCATGCTCCCAAGCGCGAGCGGCCGCGTATCCGCCAGCTTCTGCATGACTTCATGCCCGGTGATTTTCGTTTTGTTCGGATCGATCTGCCAGCTGTAGCGCGGAGTGACGTTGCCGAGAGCCTCTCGGTTGAACTCGCGCGGTAACGCGGTCACACCAAACTTCTTGATCGCGTCGGTGATGACTTGGGCGCGCGCATCGTAAATCTTCAGATCGGTGTCGAGGTCGGAGTTGACAAAAATTTCGAGCGCCTTCAGCAATCCGAAAATCGTCTCCTTACCGACTTTGCAGCAGCGGCCGATGCGATCTTCCTGCGGGCTCATGTTCAGCAGCGCCCAATGAATCAGCTCCTCTTTCCCAATCAGCACGCCCGATGCCTGCGGCCCGCGAATGTCCTTGCCGCCGCTGAAGGTCACCATGTCCCAGCCCTGCGCTGGATATTCCCAGAGCCGCTCCTTAGGCGGCACGTCGGCCGCGGCGTCATTAAATGTGTACAAGTTGTGCGCCTTCGCGATTTCGATGGTCTCAGCGCCGCTGACTTTGCCTTTGTCCGACAAGATATTCGTGAAGTGAATCGCCAGCGTCTTCGGATTGATCGCGTTGACCATCTCTTCCTTGGTCTCGACCTCGACCAACTTCGCGCCCGTTTGCCGAATCTGGTGATCGAAGGCATACCGATGACTCTTTTGGATAATGACTTCCGTTCGCGGAAAATCCGTGACGTCGGGAACGGCCTTCATGCGCGGTTCGAGATCTTCGGTCATCATGCCCGAATAGCCCACCACCATGGCCGCCGCGGCGCCCCCGGTCACAAGCCCGGTGTATCCCGCCGGCGACTTGCAGATCTTCGCGATGAACTTTCCCGCCGCCACTTCCAGCTCATCGATCAAAACAAAATGCTCGTTCCCGCGCCGAATCAACTCCATCACTTCGGGCCGCATCACCGATCCACCGATGACGGTCACCGTTCCGTTGATGTTGACGAGCGGCGTCACCCCGAGTTCCGCGTAGATATCGCCCGTCGATCCGAGTCCCGAAGTGATCGGTACGATCGGATGGCCGTCGACGTCGTGTCCTTTATGTTTCTTACCGGCCGGTGCCGCAGCCTCAGAGGCACGGGGAGCAACCAAGCCTCCCGTGATCGCACCGAGAGCACTCAAAAACGTTCTCCGACTCCATCCAAACTTCGAACCCATGTTCAGCATCCTCTCCGATAACTACGTTCGTTTCGTTTTTCAGTTAGCTTCGTTGACTATTTCTCCGCGCTCGGCACCGGCGGTCCAACCACCAACGCACTCCCAACAATCTCAATCAACGAATCGCCCGGAATCCACTCTACCGCCATGCAAGCCCGCGATGGCGCTCTTCCTTCCGAGAAATAGGTTCGATAAATCTTGTTCAGCGCATCGTACTGCGCCTTATGCGCGTCGAACCGTGCCTTTCCCGTCGGCATCGGAGTGCTGTCCGCATGTGGCAAACACAAAAAGACATCTAAGTGAATGAGGCTGTCCATATTCGAACCCGCCCTCTCCACCGACTTCTTCAGCGCATCCATCGTCCGCGTCACATGCTTCTCAAACGGATCGGTGACGAGCACGTGATCGTCTTTCCCGTACCCGTCGTTCGAACCCGTCCCGGAGAAATAGTAGATCCCGTTCTGTATGTGACTATTCCGCCGCGCTGAATCGTTCACACCGGGTATCGTGGCGCTCTGCGCCGGTGCCGCAGTCGGCGCGGCCTGCTGCGCCTTTGTAATCTTCGCTCCGCCAGCCGCAAACGCCGCAAGAGCCGCAACCTTCCCGAAAAATCCACGTCGCGTATTGATTTCCATTGTGATTCGTCCTTTGACTCCGGTGTGCAATGCAGCCTAATTAAAAACCCACCGCTAAGGCAAGAACAACTCGTCATTTCGTAAGGTTTAAAACGATTGAGTACGATGCCGAGAAGGGCTGAGGTTACCGGACGAAGGCCCCCTTATTTGGGCTATCGTCATGGGGCACCTATTGTTGATTTCACTCCCGGCCGCGGTCGCGGGTGTAAACTGAAAGCATCCAGCCATGCGATTGGGATGGAGCGTGCGTAATGACAACCGTCGATGCAAACCGCGCTGGCGCGCACCTGTCCGCAGCAAGTCGGAACGCCTCTGCGAAAGCCGCCGTCAAGACAATCTCTGTAAATGGCAAACAGTATTCTGTCGTCAGCGAGCCAGACATACCTCTTCTTTTTGTCCTGCGCGACGAAATCGGCTTGACCGGAACGAAGTACGGTTGCGGTGAAGGCCAATGCGGCGCCTGCACGGTGATCATCAATGGCGTGGCTCGCCGCTCTTGCCTGACGCCGCTCGCCGACGCCGTCGGCAAATCCATCACGACGATCGAAGGCCTCGAACGAAACGGTAACCTGCATCCAGTCCAGGCTGCCTTCATCGAAGCCGATGCATACCAGTGCGCCTACTGCACCTCGGGCATGATCATGAGCGCCGTCGCGCTACTCGAGAAAAATCCGAATCCAACCGACATCGAAATTGTTTCAGGCCTTCAAGGAAATATCTGCCGCTGTGGAGCCCATCCACGGATCGTGGACGCCGTCCGCATCGCCGCGAAAGGACGCGCGTCATGAGCCCGCACAGTACGCAGCTGCCCGTCGAAACCGAGCGCTACGAACTGCGCGCCGCTCCGATACACCGCTTCGATTTGGCGCGTCGCGACTTCTTTAAAATGTTGGGCGCCGGCGTAGCCGTTTTTGCAGTCGCAACGCGCACCTCAAGCGCGCAAGAATCCGGCCGCGGCGGGCACCGCCGCAACGACGAAGACGAACCCAAAGACATCACCTCTTGGCTCCACATCGGCGAAGACGGCATCGTCACCGCCTTCACCGGCAAAGTCGAAATCGGCCAGAACATTCGCACTTCTCTCGCGCAATCCGTCGCTGACGAACTTCACGTCCCATTTGCATCTGTCCGCATGGTTATGGCCGACACCGCGCTCACGCCCTTCGACATGGGCACCTTCGGTAGCCGCACCACGCCTACGATGGCGCCTCAACTCCGCCGCGTTGCAAACGCCGCCCGCGATCTTCTGATTCAAGAAGCCGCGAAAGAATGGGGAGTCGCAAGCGATACTCTTGTCGCGCGCGACGCGAAAGTCAGCGATCCGGGCTCTGGCCGTTCTATCACCTACGCAAAACTTGCGGCCGGAAAGCTCCTCGCCAAGGATCTCCCCGATGCCGACCCAATCACACCTGCTCCAGACTGGACCATCGCCGGCAAAGCCATTCCGAAAGTAGACGCGCGCGACTTCGTCACCGGCCGCCATCAATACACCACCGATCTTCGTCCCGCTGGATTGCTCTACGGCAAAGTTCTTCGCCCGCCGTCATTCGGCGCAAAGCTGACATCGCTTGACGCCGATGCGGCTCAAGCAATGCCCGGTGTAAAAATCGTGCGCGACGGCGATTTCGTCGGCGTCACCGCGCCGAGTGAATACGCCGCCATGCAAGCTGTCGCGACGCTGAAACCGCAATGGAGCGAAACGCAACAGCCTTCCAGCCGCGAGCTCTTCTCGTATCTCAAAAAGAATCTCGAATCCGGCGAAGACTCCCGCGGCGCCAAAATCACCGGCTCAGTCGATGACGGCATCGCGCGGGCCGCGCACAAGCTGGCGCAAACCTACACCGTCGAATACATCGCCCACGCACCGCTCGAACCGCGCGCGGCGGTCGCCGAGTGGAAAGGCGACGGCATCACCGTCTGGACCGGCACGCAGCGACCGTTTGGCGTTCGCGAGGAACTTTCCGACGCATTTCATCTGCCGAAAGAAAAAATCCGTGTGATCGTTCCCGACACCGGCTCCGCATACGGCGGCAAGCACACCGGCGACGCCGCGATCGAAGCCGCTCGTCTCGCGCGCAACGCCGGTCATCCCGTCAAACTCGTTTGGACGCGCGAGGAAGAATTTACATGGGCCTACTTCCGCCCGGCCGGAGTGATGGATGTCCGCGGCGGCGTCACTACCGACGGCACGCTGACCGCGTGGGAATTTCACAACTACAATTCCGGCGGCTCCGGAATCGGCATCCCTTACGTCGTCTCAAACCAGCGTGTCCAATTCCACGAAACAAAATCGCCTCTCCGTCAGGGTTCCTATCGTGGCCTCGCTGCGACCGCGAATCACTTTGCTCGCGAATGCGCGATGGACGAACTCGCCCACGCCGCCGGGATCGATCCGCTCGAATTCCGGCTCAAAAATCTTTCGGACACGCGCTTGCGCGATGTCTTCGTCGCCGCTGCGAAAAAGTTCGGCTGGCCCGCGAAGAAAACCGCCGAAGGGCAAGGCTTCGGCATCGGTGGCGGCGTCGAAAAGGGCGGCTACGTCGCCACTTGCGCCGAAGTCGCCGTCGATCGCGCCAGCGGTAGCGTGCGCGTCGTGCGTGTTGTCACCGCGTTCGAATGCGGCGCCATCGTCAATCCCGACGGCCTTCGCCATCAAGTCATCGGCGCCAACATCATGGGACTTGGCGGCGCGCTCTTCGAAGCCATCGCTTTTGAGAATGGCCGCATCACCAATCCGCATTTCGCAAAGTATCGCGTGCCGCGCTTCAGAGATGTTCCCGAGATCGAAGCCGTTCTCCTCGATCGCAAAGACATTCCGTCGGCGGGCGCCGGCGAAACTCCCATCGTCGGCATTGCCCCAGCCATCGGCAACGCCATCTTCGACGCAACAGGTGTCCGTCTCCGCACACTGCCGATGGTCCCGAACGGTCTCAAGCCATAACGACTTGCACGGCGAACCCAAGGAGCGAATGCAGGCCTCTTGTCGATGAAAAAATCCTGGCGAACGAAGCTCATTCACACCGATGCGACAATCCCCGACGGCTATCGCTCGCTTACCACAGCAGTCCGCCGCGGATCCACAACGCTTTTCCGCTCCGCGGCCTCCGCCACCGATCAGTGGGATCAATATAAAGTCGGCTACACCTACGGCCTCTACGGCACTCCGACCACGCTCGAATTGGCCACGCGCATCTGCGAACTCGAAAAAGGGAAGTACACGATACTCGCGCCCGGTGGACAGGCCGCAATCTCGCTCATCGATCTCGCGCTGCTCCACGCCGGCGATCACATCCTCGTTCCTGCCAGCGTTTATCACCCCAATCGCAAATTCACGATGACAGTCCTCGCGCGCTTCGGCGTCACCGCCACCTTCTACAAACCAGGCATCGGCGCAGGCATCTCCGATCTGATTCAACCCAATACGCGCCTCGTTTGGACCGAAAGCCCGCAATCGATCACCATGCAGGTTCAGGATGTCCCCGCGATTGCCGCCGCGGCTCACGCAAAAAACGTAAAGGTCGTTCTCGACAACACTTGGTCCGCCGGCATCCTCTTCGACGCCTTCGCCCACGGTGTAGACGTCACCATGCAAGCGCTCACAAAATATGTCGGCGGCCACAGCGATCTGCTCCTCGGCTCCATCACCGTCCGCGACGAGGATCTCTACCAAAAAATCGGCGCGGCCCAGCAGGTCCTTGGCGGCAACGCCTCTCCTGACGATTGCAGCCTCGCTCTGCGCGGATTGCAAACGCTCGCCGTCCGCCTATCCGCGATCGAAGACTCCGCTCTGAAAATCGCCCAATGGCTCGCCGGCCGCGTCGAAATCGAGCGCGTGCTGCATCCAGCGCTGGCCTCATGCCCCGGCCACGAATTCTGGAAGCGCGATTTCCTTGGCTCTTCGGGTTTGTTTTCGATCGTCCTACGGCAGGGCTACACGCGCGACCAAGTCGTCGCCTTCGTCGATCAATTGAAGCTGTTCAAGATTGGCTATAGCTGGGCGGGCGTGACCAGCTTGGCCATGGCGTACGATTTCGGCTCCTCAAACGACCAGCCACCTTACGACCACCGCATCGTTCGCCTGAATATTGGGTTGGAGTCAACTGAGGATTTAATTGCGGATCTCGAGCAGTCGTTGGAGAGTCTGCCCAAGCTGTGAAGCGGTTCGTCTAACGACGGTTCGACCCAAACCGATAAACAATGCTTGCCGTCGCGCGATAATTGCTCAACCCGCCAAAGGTCGTCGGTGAAGTCAGAAACGAAGCTCGCACGTAATCCAAGGTTCCGCGAGCCGCCCAACGTTGCGAAAGTTGCCACTCGGCGCCGCCGCCAAAAGCCCCAGCCGGCTCATTGATGTAGCCCTTGGTCACTCCCTTCGGGCTAATCAGGATTCCCGTAATTCGCGCTCCGCCGCCCACAACGTGCGCGAAGGTCGTAAGCCGATTTCCCCGCGTGATATAGAAGACCGGCCCACCCATATAAGTCAGCACATCGGCATGATGCGTGGTGCCGTTGACGTTCGCTCCCCGCGCGTAGGCCAGATCCACCTGCACGCCCCACCGCGGCCGAAAATCCACCGTAAATGTCGTATCGAGCCCGTTCAAATTGGCTCGCTGCGGTTGCAGCGCCAAATTGAAATACTCATACCCCAGGCTGACATCCATCGACGGCCCCGTCGCCGTCACCTTCGGACCTTGGGCAGCCGCCGGCGCCGTGCACAGCACAAGGCAAACACATAGCTTCATCAATCGGTTCATGGTCTTCATAGAAGCCGTTAGCATTCCGGCCAAAATTTGGGGACGAATCCTGAAGGCGGGGTGGGCAGGGAGCCGACCAAATGCCCTTCGGATTGTCAGATGCCGCTTCTTTCCTCAAGGAAGGATAACAAAGCAAAATTGGCGGTAAAAACACATTCGAAAGGACGGTTTCCGATACGTCATAGCCTGCCCGCCGGGTCAGTTGCCACACACGAAACGACCGGGCAAACTCGGTCCAACTCACGGCTCCCGAGCGGCGCTAACTGACAGATTATAGACAGTTTGCGATAAGGAACCCAAATGCTGAGAACCTCAAAAAAAGTGGCTTCCGGCGGCTCCCGCCGCGCAAAGAAATTTGCCAAGGAGCGCGCCGTAAAACGTGTCCCGTTCGTGGCCTCCGTTGAGGTCTTCGAGATCAGTACTGGAACCAAGCTCGTCGCCAGAACATCCGAGATCGGCATCGGCGGATGCTACATCGACGCCCTCACACCATTCGGCATTGGCACCGCCGTCGTCATCAAGATTGTCCGAGATCAAGGCGCTTTCCATTCCAGGGCAAAAGTCGTCTACAGCGACGCCAGCTTCGGGATGGGCGTCAAATTCGAATGCGCCGACCCTGATCAGCGCATCGTCCTGGAAAATTGGGTCGCAGACATCGTGCTCGCGGACCGGGCGAAATAGCGCGTTTCATTTCGGCACCATTCTGAAGCCGTGATTCGAAATTGGAATTCGTTCATGGGTTCGCGCGAAAAACCATCGGCTCTCAGCGAACTTATGTTTTGCGATTTCAGTAAGTTGTCATTGATCAGACAGTGGCCGTCAATGGAAAACCGTTTGCTTCTTGGGACCCTTGCGAGTGACACCTCCAATTCCCAAGCTCGCAGTCCGCAAAACTCTTTGGGAGGAACGGACCAATCATGACAACCCGGGGAAATTTGAAATCCG
>DATAMU010000469.1:0-7189 GCA_036266605.1 Candidatus Acidiferrum sp.
CGCGTCACCGGTTCCGCGGCCGACCACAAAGCCGAGGACTGGGCCGTAGCCAAGATGAACGAAATCGGCCTCGCCAATGTCCACAAGGAGAAGTACACGATCTGGAAGGGCTGGACGCGCGGCACAGCTGACGGTGAATTACTCACGCCGGTTCGCCACAAACTGCACATTGACTCGATGGGTTGGACGGGCTCAACAGTTGCCGGCGGCGTCGATGCGGACGTTGTCGCCGTGAATTTGTTCGACATCGACAACGAGATCAAGAATGTTTCACGACTGAAGGGCAAAGTCGCCTTGGTGATCACCAAAGGAAAGCCCGATGGCAGGCCCGGGATTGATTACTTCATTCGGACAGGCGACTTCAATCGCGCCGCTGCAGCAGCTGGAATTGTGGCGGTCATTGGCGGACAGGGCGGAAGAAAATCGACCGGGATGAACCTGACACATACAGGAATTCTGGGCTTCGACGCGGACTTCCAGATTCCCGTCGTGTCGATGACTCCCGAAGATCAGGGCCAGCTCGAGCGCTATCTCGATCGCGGAATCACGCCGCGCGTTCACTTCAATATTCAAAACTCCTTCACGAACGGCCCAGCCGAAACCGCCAACGTTGTCGGTGAAATTCGGGGAACTGAGCATCCGGAGCAAATCCTGATTGTTGGTGGCCACCTTGATTCTTGGGATTTGTCGCAGGGAACGACCGACAACGGGTCGGGCACAGCGACAACACTGGGCGCCGCCGACGCAATCATGCGGTCGGGAGTCAAGCCCCGGCGCACTATCCGATTTGTCTTGTTCACCGGCGAAGAGCAGGGACTCGATGGCTCCATCGCCTACGTCAAGCAGCACAAGAGCGAAATGGCCAACCATCTCGGCGACTTGATTCTCGACGCCGGCCAAGGCGCAGTGAAGGGATTCCAACTCGGCGGCCGCAGCGACCTGGTCGACACGTTCCAGCCCTTTGCCGATTCTCTGTCGTCGATGGGACCGATGTCGGTGGACGACAAGATCGAAGACGGCACTGACACGTTAACGTTCACGATCGCCGGTCTGCCCGGAATCAACATGCTCCAGGACACGAAAGACTACATGTACACCCATCATTCGCAGGCGGATGCCCTGGAAGCCCAAAAGCAAGACGTCCTGGCGAAGAATGCCACGCTGATGGCACTTGCCGCGTTTTGGATCGCGGACCGGCCGGAGCGTTTCGCGACGCCTTGGCCGGCGGAGCGCACGGCAAAGATGCTGCGCGAGCAGCATGAGTACGAGGAGCTGAAGGCGTTCAACCTCTGGCCGTTCGGCGACCTCGGCAAGGATGACAACAACAGCGCGCCGCAGAATTAGCAGCCGCCCAAACCACCCGAACCGGAATTGGTGAATCAAACAAACTAAAGGCGGCTCGAAGGTTGAGCTGCCTTTGTGCTTTTACAGGTCAGGAGAGCGATGTCTGAATGGGCGCGAGTCGCGCGTCATGATGATGAGCGGCTATCGCGGCCGCGGACAGCGGAGGCGAAAAATGGAATTCATTTTGATGGCATACGTACAAGAAGGCGGTTGGGAGAATTTGACTCCGGAGCAGCAGAAGCAAGGCATGGCGGCGTATACCGCATACACCAGGTCGCTGGCCGACGCTGGCGTGCTGATGGTGAATCGGCGGCTCGGGAGCAGCGGTAGTTCCAGGACTCTGCGCGGGAATAACGGCAACACGCAGATCCTCGACGGCCCGTACACCGATTCCAAGGAACAGCTGGGCGGGTTTTACATCATTAACGTTAACAACCGCGCCGAGGCAATGCGGTGGGCGGCCAAGTGTCCGGCGGTCGGACACGGCGTGCTAGAGGTGCGCGAAATTCCTGCGCAATAGGGCGCGAGGCATCCGATCCTTGGCCTTGCGGAATCGCGAGTCGAGTCCCAGTCCACGGAAGAGGTTTCGGTTGTAGGTGCGTCTATCGGGTCAATCGGGTTCCTTCCATGCGTGTGTCACGGAGGTTTCCTGTGAAGACTTCGCGGAAAACGTTGATCGGAACTACATATGCCTGCGTCATCGCAATCTGTGCGATCGGATTTGCTACGCCAAACGCAATCGCGGGCCCCAAGTCGTTCGAGCTCTTACCAAAAGACACAAGTGGGCCGCAGCTATTCGCCGAGGGCGTTATTTCTACGACGGGCGATGAGGCGGGTGGCGAGTTCAGTCCCGACGGCCAGGAATTTTATTTCACCGCATTGAATCCAGCGACTGCGGGCTCGCGAATCGGGCTGTTGTGCAGGTCACACTGGCTCGGCGCCAAGTGGGGCGCGCCGGAAGTTTTGCCGTTTTCCGGGAAGTCGCTCGATTTCATTCCGCATCTTTCCCCAGATGGAAAAACCATGTACTTCGCATCGCTAAGGACGGCGCCGAATTCGAAAGTGCGGGCGATTCGAATTTGGAAAGTCGAAAAAACCGACCGCGGTTGGGGAGAACCAACGGTCTTGCCTGCACCGGTGAATCCCGCCGATGGTGGCGGCAACTGGGGTGCTTCGGTGACGCGCGACGGGACGCTGTATTTCGCTTCGGACCGCGATTCGGGACGATTGCAGATTTTTCGCGCGAAAGCAGAAACAAACGGCGGATATGGCGTGCCGGAAAAATTGCCCAGCGAAATTAATTCAGAATTTAACGACTTCGAGCCCTTCGTCAATGCCGACGAAACGCTGTTGTTTTTCGTGTCGGCGGGTGAAGGCGGCCCGCCCTTTCATCGACGCCCCGATACTTTAACGGAGGGCGGATTCCCATATCCGCGAGGCGATATCTACTTCAGCCGCCGCGTGAACGGCCAATGGACGAAGGCGCAACACGTGGAGCACGGCGTGAACACCGTGGCTGATGAAGGTGCGCCTGCGTTGACTCCCGATGGAAAGTTTTTGATCTTCGCAAGCGAGCGCAGTCCGTTTGTCGTTCCGATGCCGCATCCGATTTCCATGCAGGACTTCGATCGGCTTGTGCATTCAACGCTCAACGGGCACTGGAATATTTTCTCAATGCCGCTCGCTGGGCTGAACCTCGACGCAAAAGGAGGACGCCCATGAGAGCAAGAATTGCGGCGATCGGATGCGTCCTGTTGGCTGGGATGTTCGCGTGCGCCGTCTTGGTCAAAGCATTTCCTCGATCGGTATCATCTGCCTCGGTAGGTCCGGCGAATGCAGAAAATATTTCGACGCCGGAGATGATTGGCGAAGGTGTGATCTCGACGGACGAAGACGAGTTTGGTGGCGGCCCGACCCCCGACGGCAAGACGCTGATTTTTTGTCGGTCGGCGGCTCCGCACTATCTGTACGTCATGGGGGAATCGCATCTTGTCGATGGCAAGTGGAGCACGCCAGAAATGCTTCCTTTCTCGGGACAATATCGCGACACGGATCCAGTCATCGCGCCCGACGGCAAGTCGATTCTGTTCGCGTCGGATCGGCCAATAGGAGGTCAGGATTTGCACCGCTGGTCGATATGGCGAACTCCGCGATTGAGTGACACCAAGTGGGGAGAGCCGGAGTTGGTCTCTGGCGTGGTAAATAGTGAGGGCAGCCAGGTGTTCGCTTCGATGGCAGCCAACGGCACGATGTACTTTGCCAGTTCGCGAAAGACGGGCGACTATGATGTATTTCGCTCGAAACTGATCGACGGTAAATATATGGAAGTAGAGGATTTAGGTGCGAATTTAAACGGTCCGGGAATCGATACCTTTGAGGCGCTGATTGCACCGGACGAAAGCTACCTTTTGATGGGCAGCTTTGGGCGAGTCGGCGGCTACGGGAGTTCGGACCTGTGGGTAAGCTTTCCGGAAGGTGCGGCATGGAGTAAGCCGGTAAACTTAGGTCCGAAGATCAACGGGAAGGCGCGAGATTACAGCCCACGGGTCACCGCTGACGGGAAGTGGCTCTATTACACGAGCGAGAAGGGCTTCTTGGACGAGCAGCGCGAACAACCCCTTACTTTTGAAAGTTTTAGCAAGGGTCTGGCGGGCGTCGACAATGGCCTCGGGAATTTGTACCGAGTGCCGCTCCAGCCCATCCTTGAGGCTGCCCGCCATTCGCTGGAAAGCAGTAAATAACAAGGCTCAAGCCCGATCCGTGTTCGAAATTAGGCTCAAAAACACACTCGTGTATAATGTCTCATCAACGTTTTGACGTCTCCAGCCGGAAGCAGTCGCGCCGGAAGCAGGACGAAGGCCAAAGCGCTTCAGTCGAATTGAGTTTTCCACTGGTTGGTGTCGTAAAGATTTGACATAGCAAATTCTTGTCCTTATACTCTTGTGTTTGTCAGGGGTAGTTTGTTGTGTCTGATGGGGAGCCGCGAAAGTAGTGAGCGCGGTTCAAGTAGTTGGAAGGAAATATCTTCGGTCCCGGAACAAGAACGACGGAATGGGACAGGAAGAGCGGCCGGAATGGGGCGCCAGCCCCGATAAAGCCGAGTAAGTTGTCTCCGAGTCGAAGCCAGAAGACGAGTTCAACCTTCTGGAGTGCGTACGGAGTTTCTTGCTTGTTGTTCTCCGGATTCGCAGTTGCCTTTCAGCACTGATGTGAGCTCTCGCGCAGTTTTGCTGCGCGCCTGCGAGAGCCGCGCATCCTCCTTGCGTGTTTTGCGATACGCGTAAATGTGTGTCGCGAAAAATGCAAGGAGCGAAAAATATTCGCGCGCGAATGAGGGAAGAACTGTGCCGACGTTTTCGCAACTAGTACGAATGGGACGAGAGAAGGTCGTCGAAAAGACGAAGTCGCCGGCCCTGATGGGCTGCCCAGAGCGACGCGGAGTTTGCATTCGCGTTTACACGCAAACGCCGAAGAAGCCGAACTCAGCGCTGCGCAAGGTTGCGCGTGTTCGCCTGACCAATGCGATCGAAGTCACGACGTACATTCCAGGAGTCGGACACAACTTGCAGGAGCACTCGATCGTGCTCGTGCGCGGTGGCCGTGTGAAGGATCTGCCGGGAGTTCGCTACCACATCGTGCGCGGCACGTTGGACGCGGCCGGTGTTGAGGGTCGTAAGCAGGGACGCTCGAAGTATGGCGCGAAGCGGCCGAAGGCCGCCGCGGCGAAGTAAGAGTTCAGGAGCGATAGAGAGCAATGCCACGCAAAGCACAAGTCATCAAGCGTTCTCAGGCGACCGACCCGGTTTATGCCAGCGACATCGTTGAGAAGTTCATCTGCTCGATGATGTGGGATGGCAAGAAGTCGACGGCGCAGCGCGTGTTTTACGGCGCGATGGATCAGATTGGCAAAAAGACCAACGACGACGCGCTGAAGATTTTCAAGAAAGCGATCGAAAACGTGAAGCCGTTGCTCGAAGTCAAGACGCGGCGCGTCGGCGGCGCGAACTATCAGGTTCCGGTCGAAGTGAATCCGTTCCGGCGTCAGTCGCTGGCGATTCGCTGGTTGCTCCAGTATTCGCGGGAGCGCGGCGGTAAAACGATGACTGATCGGCTTGCGGACGAGTTGATCGACGCGGCGAATGCCCGCGGCGGCGCAATGAAGAAAAAGGAAGACGTGCACCGCATGGCGGAAGCGAACAAGGCGTTCGCGCACTACCGCTGGTAATTGGATTTGAGTTTTGCCGGCGAAAGCCGGCGGTTGGAACTGGCACTTGCAGTTAGCAGGTTGAAATTGTGTTTCAAGCTGTAGCAAATCGTGGCGAGGAAAAGAGAGTTTCTCAAGCAATTATGGCCCGAGCATTCAAACTCGAAGACACGCGCAACATCGGGATCATGGCGCACATCGACGCCGGAAAGACGACGTCGACCGAGCGCATCTTGTTCTACACGGGTGTGACCTACAAAATCGGTTCGGTGGATGAAGGCACGGCCACCATGGACTGGATGGAGCAGGAGCGCGAGCGCGGCATCACGATCACCAGCGCGGCGACGACTGCGTCGTGGGACCGCCACGACAAGAAATATCGCGTCAACATTATCGATACGCCCGGCCACGTAGACTTCACGGTTGAAGTCGAGCGTTCGCTGCGCGTGCTCGACGGCGCGGTTTGCGTATTCGACTCGGTTGCCGGCGTACAGCCGCAATCCGAAACCGTATGGCGCCAGGCCGACAAGTATCGCGTCCCGCGCATTTGTTTCGTCAACAAGATGGACCGCATGGGCGCGGATTTCGATCACGTCATCCGCACGATTCGCCAGCGCCTCGGCGCTCACCCGGTGCCTCTGCAATTCCCGCTCGGTCGCGAAGATAATTTCATCGGCGTCATCAACTTCCTCGAGCAAAATGTGGTCGTGTGGCTCGAAGAAACCCTCGGCGCGAAATACGAAATCTTCGAAGTCGAAAAGCTTTGGGACAAGGCATTCGTCGATTCGCGGCCGGACGTCGCGGCGGCGCTCAAGGGCGCGGCGATCGACAAGAAGTTTTACGAAGAGCACCGCAACAAAGTGATCGAGTACATCGCCGAACACGATGACGAGCTCATCGACAAATATCTGAACGGTGAAGCGTTGTCGCTCGAAGAAATGCGCAAGTCGATCCGTAAGTCCACACTCGGACTGAAGATCGTTCCGGTATTGGCGGGATCGGCGTTCAAGAACAAAGGCATTCAGCCGTTGCTTGACGCGGTTATCGATTACCTGCCGTCGCCGCTCGATGTTCCGCCAGTGGAAGGCACTGATCCTGAGACCGACGAAACCGCTCTGCGTCGCGCGGCTGACGATCAGCCGTTTTCGGCTCTCGCGTTCAAAATCATGTCCGACCCGTTCGTCGGACACGTCACATACATCCGTGTTTATTCCGGCGTGTTGAAATCGGGCAGCTACGTTATCAATTCCGGCAAGGGATCGCGTGAGCGTATCAGTCGTTTGCTCCAGATGCACGCCAACAAGCGCGAAGAAATCGACGAGATCTACGCCGGCGACATCTGCGCGTGCGTCGGTCTGAAGAGCGTCAACACCGGCGACACGCTTTGCGATGAAGCGAAGCCAATCATTCTCGAATCGATCGAATTTCCAGCGCCGGTTATTTCCGTCGCGATCGAGCCCAAGACGAAAGCCGACCAGGACAAGCTCGGCGTCGCCATGCAGCGCCTCGCGCAAGAAGATCCGACCTTTCGCGTTTCCACCGAGCCCGACACCGGCCAGACGCTCATCTCGGGCATGGGCGAGCTTCACCTCGAAATCATCGTCGACCGCATGCTGCGCGAGTACAACGTGCAAGCCAACG
>DATAMU010000470.1:0-10420 GCA_036266605.1 Candidatus Acidiferrum sp.
TTCAGGGGCTTGAAGATTTTGAGCGGGTCGAGGTCGGCTTCAAGATAGCCGTAGCGGCGGAACAGATCGAAAATGCGCTCGCGCTCGAGTCGCTCCAGGGGGTCTGAGGATGGTTTCTTCTGCGCCTTCGTCGTCTTGGACGGACGCGGTGCTACCAAGGTGGTTCGATTGGCCATTTCTTTAACCATCCATATTTTGCCATATCTTGGCGGGCGGCGCTTTTTGCGGGTTTACAGCGGTGCGGATTGGGGAATGACTCTTGCGCACTCTAGGCTTGAGGTCAAAGTCCGCTCGCGATTACAAGCCTTGCCAAGAGGCAACGAGGGCGGACTGAAGCCCCCTCTTTAGAACGCTGTCGAAGGGGCTGGATGGCTGTTCATAAAAACGTTCTTTAACATTGCATTCACAATTGCGTTATCGCAGCGTCATCCGGAGTCACCACACTGAAAGCCTCAACGGTGCTACCACACCAGCCAGCTGACCGAACGCCTTCCAATGCCTACCGCATTACGCCGGTGTACGGTACACTTCGGGCAAGCCGGCGGACGGAACGTGCTACCTGCATGAAACGTGTCCTGATTATTGAAGACGATAAAGATATCGTCGAGCTGGTGCGATACAACCTGACCAATGAAGGATTTCAAGTCAGCGCTGCTTTCGATGGCAGCGGCGGCTTGAGCGCCCTCAAAAAGTCGCCTCCCGACTTGCTACTTCTCGATCTGATGTTGCCCAAGCTTTCCGGCCTGGATATTTGCCGGGAAGTGCGGCGCGACGAATCGCTGAATCGACTCCCCATTTTGATGCTGACCGCGCGCGGCGAAGAAGCCGATCGTGTCGTTGGTTTGGAGATGGGCGCGGACGACTACGTGACGAAGCCGTTCAGTCCGCGAGAGCTGCTTGCGCGCGTCAAAGCATTGCTGCGCCGCGCCGAGCCGCCCGCCGATTCACCGCGCATCATCGAGATCGGCAAACTGGCGATCGATCCGGCCTCGTATCGCGTCAGCCATTCCGGTAAGCCCGTTCCGCTGAGCACGCTCGAATTCCGGCTGCTCTATTACCTCGCATCACGCCCAAACCGCGTGTTTACGCGGGATCAGCTTCTGGATGCCGTGTGGGGCACGGATCGCTTCGTGACACCTCGCAGCGTGGACGTTTATGTGCGCCGCTTGCGGGAAAAAATCGAAAGCGACCCGGAAAATCCCAACCATCTGAAGACAGTGCGTGGCGCGGGGTATCTGTTCGAGACTCGTGCGGCGTAACCTTTTCTGGAAACTAGCACTGACGTTTATCGCGCTCCTCGCGGGAGTGCTGCTCGCGGTGAATTTTTTCGCCGAGAGGGCGCTGCATCGCGTCTCGGAACGCGCGACGTTCGACAAACTCGCCACGCTCGCCCGCTTTTCGCAACTTCATTCGCCTGACATTCCTTCGGCGTTCACTCAGGGTGCTGGATCTTCCACCGCACTGAAAAAGTGGGCGGCCGATTCGGGGGCCGAAGGCGTACGCGTCACAGTGATTCGCCCTGACGGCCAAGTGCTCGCCGATACGGAATCGGACCCCGCGAGCATGGAAAATCATGCCGGACGGCCCGAAGTACAAGAAGCGTTGAAAAGTGGCGAGGGGAGGTCGGTTCGTCACAGCGTGACGATTCGGCGCGATCTGCTTTACTACGCCGTTCGGCGCACACTGCCGGACGGTAATCCGGTGCTGTTGCGATTTGCGGTGCCGCTGGAAGAAGCCGACGTGGCACTCGGTTCGCTGCGATGGAGTTTGTGGCTGTCTTCGTTCGCGATTCTGCTGGTAGCCGCGATTGCATCGACGCTGGTATCGCGGGGGATTACGGATCGCATCGAGCGATTGCAGGAATTTTCACGGCGCGTGGCAGAAGGGGATTTTCGCGCAATGGCGGGCGGAGGTTCAGGCGATGCGCTGGAGGAACTGTGCGCGTCTCTCAACCAGACGGCGGCGCGGATGGATCGCACGATACGAACGCTGACCGAAGAGCGGAATCTATCCTCGGCGATTCTTGGAAGCATGGTGGAAGGCGTCGCTGTCGTGAACGCGACGGAGCGGCTCGTTTTCGCCAACCCGGGTTTCGCGAACATTCTCGAACTGGATGTGCCGCCGAAATCGGGAAGCGCACTGGTCGAGGTGGTGCGGCAAACGGAATTGATCGAAGCGGTGCGCCGCGTGCTCGGTGGTGAGCCGCGAGTCGAAGCGGAGATTGTGACGGGCACGCTGCGGCAGCACTTTTTTGCGGCGACGGTCGCAGCGGTGCGGGCGGGCGAGACGCTGGGCGCGGTCGTGGTGCTGCACGACATCACAGAGCTGAGGAAACTCGAGCGTGTGCGGCGCGATTTTGTGGCCAACGTTTCGCATGAATTCAAGACGCCGCTGACGGCGATTCAAGGGTTCTCGGAAACGCTGCTGGGCGGAGCGATGGACGATCCGCAGAATCGCGAGCGATTTCTGGGGATTATTCTGGAGCATTCGCGGCGGCTGGCACGACTCACGGACGATTTGTTGAAGCTGTCGTCGATGGATGCGGACCGGCTGGAGCTGGAAATCCGGCGCGTCGGCGTAAACGAGCTAATCGAGAGCTGCCTGGAGACCACGCAGCATCGTGCTGCGGAAAAAGAGATTGAAGTCGAATTGGCGCAACCCGCGCGCGTCGCCGAATTGCCGGACATCGCGGGCGACCGGCGTCGCCTGGCGGAGATCTTGCAGAATTTGCTGGACAACGCGACGCAATACACGTTGGCCGGCGGGCGAATTACGGTGAGCGCCGAGGCTCGCGAAGCGGATGTGATTTTTACGGTTTCGGATACGGGTATCGGGATTCCGAAGTCGGATCAATCGCGGATCTTCGAGCGGTTTTATCGTGTGGATGCGGCGCGTTCGCGGGAGGCGGGCGGCACCGGCCTGGGGCTCGCAATTGCGAAGCATCTGGTTGAGGTTCACGGCGGGCGCATTTGGGTGGAGAGCGAAATCGGACAGGGATCGAAGTTTCATTTTTCGGTGCCGATTTTCGATCCGGAGCGCGCCATGATGCGCGCGTTGAGCGGTTCGAATCCAAGCCGAAACCCCTCGCGCTCCAGCTAGCTGTTCGGTCTGTTTTTCCGCCATTCACGAACACTTAAAACGTAATTAACGATGGTCTGAAACCATTTGGACTATGAGTGGGGGTGTGATTGGCCGCCGCTCTCCGGGAGAATCATGGCAACCACACCAGGCCTTACCGAAACCGTTCTGTACGACACGCTGATGAACTATCTCGTTTCGATGGCGCGGACCGTCGAAGGAGCGATGAACCGCGCCCTGGATTCGCTCGTGGGATTGCAGAGCCCGGCGACGACATCGCTGCCAGGCGAAGTGTTCCTTCTCGAGCCGCGCATCAACGAAATGGAAATCGTGATCGATGAACACGCGATCCGCCTGCTGCGCCGCGGGTCGTTTACCGACGACGAAATGCGGCTGATCGTTGCGGCGCTGAAGATTACGAATGATTTGGAGCGCATCGGAGACATCGCGGTGAACGTCGCGGAGCGGGTGATTTCGCTGCGCGAATTGCCGGCCACTGACTTGCCGGACGAACTTGCGCCGATGGCCTCGGCGGTTCGAACGATGGTGAGCAAAAGCCTGGGCGCGCTGATTTTTCGCAACGTCGATATGGCCACGCAGGTTCTGGAGTCGGACGACATCGTCGATCAATATCGCGACCGGATTTTCGACCGCCTGCTGCAAGGTATGACGGCGGAGCCAGCGGCGGTCACTCCCGGGCTGCAATTCATTCTGGCGACGCGGCATCTGGAACGCATCGCGGACCACGCGACAAACATCGCGGAGGACATTATTTTCTGGGTGCGCGGGCTGGATGTGCGGCACGGGCGCGGTCTGGTGCGGCCGGAGCAGCCGGCGGACATCGAGATTTCGCGGGCGCAGGCGGCGGCTGGAGTAACGCCAAGTGGGTCGATTGCGGCCGCGGGCGGATCTTCGATAGCGGCGACCGCGTCTGGGACGGCTCCTGCCATCGAAAATTTCCACCGGTGAGGTTACGCAGAATTCACATCGCCGTCATCGAGATGTAGCGGGTGCGGGCGATACTCATCGTGCTTAATCTTCAACTCTAGTTCCTACCACGGGGACCGGTGCACCCCTGGCTCCGGTCCCTGCTCCCCCCCTTTCATCAATCCCTTGTATCTAATGCATTTGCACTATGGTTCAGCCTTGTAGCTCCACCCGAATATTATAGCGTTGGCCGTGAGATCCACTAAAGCTTGCGGCGTGGTATGTCGATGGTTCCAGGGGAGGCTAAGACATTGAAAAGGTCAGTTTTGGTCGGTTTGTTGTTTCTTTCATCCTCCATCCCCGCTCTTGCGCAAGAACCACAACCAATCGAAATTGGCGGCGTTACATTCTCCGGAAGTATCCGGGAACGCTACGAAGCGTGGGACTTTTTCACGCCGACGAGCGGACAGAATGTGTATGGATTTTCGGGGACGCAGATTCGATTCGGGTTTTCGCAGACGCGCTCGAACCTTGATTGGAATATCGAGTTTGAAGCGCCGGTACTCCTCGGGATTCCCGACCGGGCGGTGAGGCCAGCTCCGCAGGGGCAGCTCGGTCTTGGTGGCTCGTACTTCGCAGCGAACGACAACAGCTCGAACACGGCTTTCATATTTCCCAAGCAGGCGTTCGTTCGGTTCAAGGGCGCGCATTCGAGTCTGCGCGTAGGTCGATTCGAATTTACCGACGGCAACGAAGTGAAACCAAAAGATCCGACCTTGGTATATCTGAATTCGGATCGCATCGCGCAGCGGCTGATCGGCAACTTCGGATATTCGGACGTGATGCGCAGCCTCGACGGTGTGCAATACACGTATGCGAATGGCCCGTGGAATTTTACGGCGGTGAGCGCAATTCCGACGCGCGGTGTATTTCAAGTTGACGGCTGGGGCTGGGTGAAGACTCCAGTCACATACGTCGCACTGAATCGCCAGGCGGACTTCGGCTCGGCTAAAGCAGAATGGCGCGTTTTTGGAATTTTCTATAACGACGATCGCAGTATCTTGAAGACGGACAATCGCGCCACACCAGCAAAGACAGCAGATCTCAACAACGGCATCGATATCGGCACCTATGGCGGAAACATCATCGTTGCCGCGCCGACGAGCGCGGGCACCTTCGATCTTCTTGGATGGGGCGTGTTGCAAAGTGGGCGGTGGGGCAGCTTGACGCAGCGCTCCGGCGCATTTTCAGCGGAAGGTGGTTGGCAACCTAATTTCGCGCCGAGACTTCGGCCGTGGATTCGCGGCGGCTACGATTACACGAGCGGCGATAAGAATCCCGCTGATGGTACGCACGGGACATTCTTCGCGGTCCTGCCAACGCCGCGCCAATACAACCGATTCCCGTTTTTCAACGCGATGAACAACACCGATGCATTTGCGGAGGTGATGCTGCGACCAAATAAGAAGCTTCTGATTCGCAGCGACGTTCACGGCCTCTGGCTGACGAGCAGCTCCGATCTTTGGTACTCCGGCGGCGGCGCGTTTCAGCCGTGGACGTTCGGCTTTCAGGGCCGGCCGTCGAACGGGCACACGAAGCTCGCCAACCTCTACGACATGAGCGCGGACTACAAGTTTGGTCACGGCGTTTCGGCAACGTTGTATTTCGGCTGGGCACAGGGAGGACAGGTCATCAAGGCGATATTTCCGACCAACAGCGACGGCGCACTTGGATTTGTCGAGATGAACTATAAATTTTAACCGGTGCGATTGAAAAGAGTGCCGAAGGATCAAGGGCACCGATAACCTTGAATGCAAAAAAGAAGGGCAGCTCCGAGGAGCTGCCCTTCTTTACGTTCACGGCTGCATTCAGCCGCGATGAGTTTTACGGGATGTAGTAGCGGAGCGAGGTCCAAACCATGTTGTCAACCGCCTTCGGTGCGATACCCGGCGCCGTCAACACGTTGTTGTTCCCCGACCAGCCTGTCCGCGAGAAGTAGGAGTACTGAATACCCCAGCGGAGACCACCCTTGGGGCCGCTGTAAATCTTGTGCCAGAAGCCGAGAGTGCCTTCCCAGATGACGCGCGTGTCGCCGGCGCAGGTGCCGCCGCCAGAGGGAGTCAACTGATTCGAAGGTGGATTCTCGGTGCTGCAGCCGGAGTTGTTGGCGAACGGCGAACCGTAGCCGCCGATCTGGTTGGTCTTGAAGGAAGTGGTCGTGGTAGCTGCGATTGCCGGGCTGGTCGCGGTTGCCGGAATTGCAGGCGTCTTGGTGATCGTGATGCTGTCGTAGCCGGTATACGCTGCACGGAAGGCGTACTCGGCGCCGTAGTAGGCGTAGAAGTCAAACTTCGGGGATGGGTGCAGTTCGAGAGCGCCCAGGCCGTGAACGGTGCGAATCAACGCTTCGCTGCCGTCCGGACGGAAGGTGAGGTCGGCAAGCTGCGCCGAGCCGTAACGGCCGATGCCGTTACCGGCTACGCCCTTGAGGCCGAATTCAACTTTCTTCTGGGCCACCAGCCAGCGAGCGCTGGCGCCGAAGCCGCCGCCAGTGTTCGTGTCGTTGGTCGCGCCAAACGAACTGACCGTCGTCGGAGCGGTGGAACCGCAGGTGATCTCGGTCACAGTCGCCGGCGCAACGGTGTCATTCGCGTTCGTGCCAACTACGCCGCACGGATAAATGCGATTACGGAAAGTGCTGAGAATACCGAACACTTCATAGTGTCCGAAGCCCGGATCCAACGCCGCCTTGATGATGATGTCCGGCGACTTATTGACGGAGTAGCCGGTCGTGTCGGAGAAGTTGTAGAGGCCGCCGCCGGAGCCTGGCGCGTCGATGAAGGTATTGCCTGTCGTTGCCGAAGGCGTTGCCGCCCCAACGGTGTTTGTCGTGACCAAGGAGAATCCGCGGCCGCCGACGGTCGCCTGCGGTGCTTCGATCGCAATCGCGAGCGCTAACTTGTCGCCGAAGTTCTTCACGACCCGGAAGCCGTACTGACGCGCCCAGGTATAGCCGACGGAGTATTGCGAATCGACAGTCAGAGGAATCGCTTCCTGCCGGTTATCGATGCCCTTTCTGTCTTCGGTTGCCAACGACCACATCTGACCGCCTGTGAAGCTCCAGCCACTGTCAAGTTTAGCCTGCGCCCAGATCTGACGCTGCCGCATGACGTAGCTGTTGCTCTGGCGGTTGTTTGAAGTGACCCCAGTGCCGAGCCAGTCCGCTTCGTAGTAACCGGTGAGTTTCGTCGCGCCGTACTTTCCCTCGGCGAGGAGGCTCACGCGGCTCTGACGGGCGGTGAAATTGCTCTCACCGACCTTCGCCAAATCGTTTCCTGGAAACGGAATGCTGTTGAACGGAGTGTTGATGTCGGAGCTTGTTGCGCGCTGGCGCGTCACGGTTGCAGCTTCCACAAAGCCGCCCGGCGTGAGCGTGATGCCCTTGAACTTAATCGAGGCCGGTCCGTCTTCCGAATTCTGCGGGTTTCCGCTACCGCCGGCGTTCGTCGTCGCCGCAACGGTATTGACCGTCGAGGTGAGCGCCGCGTTGCTGGTCTTGAGGTCGGCAACGCTCGAAGTCAGCGTCGCTTCGTTCGACTTCAATTCCGCAGACGTGTTGACCGCTTCCGAAGCCTTGGAGGTTGCTTCCACCGCGCGTGCATTGGCCGAAGCTGCTGCCTCGCGCGCTTCGTCGATCTGCTTGTCGCGCTTGCTCAACTCTTCTTTCAACAGTTCGAGCTGTTCCTGCTGCGCCTGCATGGCCTGCTTGAGTTCTTCGAGTTCAGCTGCGATTTCCGCATCCGTCTTCGTGGCTTTCTTGGCTGCGGCCTTGGACTTGGCAGGTTCCGATGCTTTCGGCGCCGGTGCGTCGGCGTCTTTTGGCGAATCGGCGAACGCCACTCCGGAGGTCAGAAACACCGATAAAACGAGTGCTGCAAGTTTTCTCATTGCCTCTCTCTTTGCTAATCAAAATTTCGAAATTCGGACGAACGAGATACAGGAAAGCTGGTAAGTTCACCCCGCGCAGAACTTATAGGGCGCGTCTTACGGTTGCGTCAACCCAATGTGAATATCCTGTAACACATGGCAGGATGGATTCGCATCTAATTGACTGGATTGGAGTTATTAAGCTGGGTTAGGCGTCAACGACAGCGGGATGGAGAGCTGATCGCAGGAACTTGGAGCGGTCTTTGCGTTATGAAACTCCGGTTCATGCGACAGTCGCCTTTGAGGAAATACGGCGCCTCGGGTATTCGACTTCGAGAAAGTTTCCGAAATCGAGGCTTACTTCGGTGCTGCAATCGTATAGGCCAAGACGATTTGGGTCAAGCGATAGCGATACTGCGCGTCTGTATTCGCGATATCGGCTTCGGTCTTTCCCAGTTCGGCTTGCGTGAATTCCACGATCGAACTCAATCCCAAGTTGTAACGCGACTGCGCGAGATTGAGCGCGAGATTCGCTTGTTCGCTGAGCTGCTGAGTTACCGCGAGCCTCTCATACGCCTGATTCGTTTGCTGCCAGCTCGTTCGAACGTCACGCGCGATGTTGTTGCGAGAGTCGGCAAATTTCTGTTTCGCAATTTCCGTCTGAAGGTCGGCGACCTTTGCGCGCGAGTTGTATAAAAATCCGTTGAAGACGGGAATGTTCACGTTGACGCCCACAGCGCCGTACCAGTTCGGAATGCTCGGGTCACGCACCGGGGCGAGGCCAACGACACCGAGAGCGTTCACACTCGGCCGCCACAAATCGTGCTCGGCAGCGTCATTTTTCTGCGCCGACTCAATTTGAAACTGTAGCGATTGCAATTCGGGGCGCTGCTGAATCGCCTGCATGATCAGCGGCTCAACTTCAGGCGCCGGCGGCTGCATCGTTTCGTCGGGCCGTTGCAGATCGAAATTTTGCTCGTCTTGGTAGCCGAGAATCGCCGACAGCGCGGCCAGCGCGGTTTGAAAATTATTTTGCGATTCCAGCAGAAGCAACTTGGCGCGCGCCGCATCGACCTTGGCGAAGCTCAGATCGAGGTCGGATTTCAACTTGGCATTCGTCAGCGCCTGAATTTTATCGACGAACGTCTGCCGCGCCCGCACGGTCTGTTCCGCCACGGTGACCAGGTCAAGCGTCTCGAGCGAATTGTAAAAAGCTTGATCGACAGCGAGCTTGATGTCCGCAGTGGTTGCAGCCGCGTTTTGATCTTCCGCTTTCGCCTGAAATTTCGAGCTCGAAAGAACGTTCGTGGTGCGCCCAAAGTCGGTGACCAGCTGGCTGACAGTGGCGCCCGCCGCTGCTCTTGGAAATACCACGGGATTGTTGAGGCCGCCGGCGGCAATGCGGCTGCCGACTTCGGAGTCCACGCCGGTCAGGCTGAGATAGGCAGTGGGGAGCAACGCGGAGCGCGCCTCGCGGACATATTGCTTCGCCTCGAGCGCACGCAACTTGCCGATCGTGAGCTGGGGATTGTTCTTGAGCGCGACGGCCTCGGCCTGCGCCAGCGTCAACGTGGTGCGCGCCGACGCGTGCGCGGAATTCGTGGCGCCGGCCTGATCTTGCCCGAACGAAGTGGGACACGCGGCGCAGAAGGCGACGACGAAAAGCAATACGCTGCGGATCACGAGTGCGCCTCCTCCAACTTCTCTTCTTTGCGATGGACAACCAGATATGCCGCGGGCACGAGGTAGACGGTGACGATCACCGAAACCAGCAATCCGCCGATAATCGCGCGCGCCAGCGGCGCGTATTGTTCGCTACCCGCTTCGGTGCCCAGCGCCATTGGGATCAGGCCCAGCACCGTGGCCAGTGACGTCATCAGGATCGGCCGCAGCCTCAACCGCGACGCCTCCGAGACCGCTTCCTTCAGCGGCTTGCCGTCGTGATGGAGGTGCCTGGCAAACTCCACGATCAAAATACTGTTGGAGACGACGATGCCCACCATCATCACCAGCCCCATCAGCGACATTACGTTGAGCGTCGTTCCTGTCGCCAACAGCGCCAGCAAAACTCCGGCGACGCCCGGCGGGATCGCCAGCAGGATGATGAACGGGTCTTGCCACGACGCAAACTGCGCCACCAGCACGAGATAGACGAGCACGACCGACAAAATTAGGCCGATGCCGAAGCTCTTGAACGAAGCCCGCATGCCCTGAACCGAACCGCGCAGGTTCACCCGAACTCCTTCAGGAAGCTTTTGGTCCTTGATAATTTTCTCGATCTGCTTGGTCACGCCGCCGAGATCCTGGCTCTTCGGCGAAACGTATACGTCGATGACTCGAAACAATTGGTAGTGATCGACTTCCGTCGGCGACGGAATCGATTTTACCTTCACGACGCTGTCGAGAAACGTCGGCTGCGAGCTCTTCACGCCGCGCAACGGAATCTGCTTCAGATCGGTCAGCGATTTCACCGCGCTCTCGGGGTATT
>DATAMU010000471.1:0-3271 GCA_036266605.1 Candidatus Acidiferrum sp.
CGACCTGTCAGCGCACGAGAGCTCTTGTCTCCGCACTACGCTTCGTGAGCCTTCCGCGTAAACTCCACCAGCGCCGCCAACTTCTCCCGCGCCGCCCCCGAATCGATCGCCGTCCGCGCCAACCGCGCGCCGTCCGCAAAATTCTCCGCCACTCCCGCAGCCACTAGCGCCGCCGCCGCATTCATCACCACCACATCCCGCCGCGCTCCGCTCTCACCCTCAAAAATCCCGCGAATCGTCGCCGCATTCTCCGCAGGCGACCCACCGCGAATTGCCTCCACCGGCGCCTCCTCCACCTCAAAATCCTCGGGCACCACCGTATATCGCGTCACAAACCCGCGCTCCACGTCCGCAATCATCGTCTCCCCAAAAGGAGAAATCTCATCCAGCCCGCCCGCTCCATGAACAACGAGCGCCCGCTCTACGCCAAGCTCCCCAAGCGCCGCCGCCACCAAATCGATCGCGTCCGCCGAGAAAACTCCCATCACTTGCGCCTGCGCCCCCGCTGGATTCGTCAGCGGCCCCAGCAAATTGAAAACCGTGCGCACCTTAATCTGCTTCCGCGCCGGTCCCGCATGCCGCGTCGCCGTGTGCGCCGCCGGCGCATACAAAAATCCAATTTTCAATTCGCGAATCGCCCGCCCCATTGTCGCCAACGGCAAATCGATCCTGACGCCGAGCTGTTCCAGCACATCCGCCGACCCGCTCCGCGACGATGCCGCCCGATTCCCATGCTTCGCCACGCGCGCCCCCGCCGCTGAAGCCACAATCGCCGCCGCCGTCGAAACATTGAACGCGTCGAATCCATCGCCGCCCGTCCCGCACGTATCCACCATCTGCAGCGGCAGCGTCTCGCCCTCCGCAAAAACCCGCGCCGCGAATTTCCGCATCACCGAAGCAAATCCCGTCAACTCCGCCACATCCACCGATCGCGCATTCATCGCCATTAGCAGCCGCACAATCTGCGCCGTCTCAAAGCGCCCCGACAGCAGCTCCTCCATCGCCGCCTCGGCCTGCGCCCGCGTGAAAACCCCGCCGCGTTCCACAAACTCAATCAACGCAATCGTCATTTCGTCAGCCTAACCTCATATCCAACCGCAAACATGTAGGGGCGCAGCCTGCTGCGCCCCATGTCCGCACGGTGTAATGTCCGTCTCTCCCTCGAATCGCCGCAAATCTGTCCGTACCCTCGATTAAAAGGGAACTGTCATCCTGAACGCAGCGAAGGATCTCAACTGTAACCAAACCACAATCCCATCCGTCTCCGAAACCATGCCGCAACTCCAACGAATCTCGCGTGGAAAACGTTCTCTGCCTTGCCCCACCCCCAACCTCTCAGCTAAACTTTCCTCGTCTAAACGCTCGCACAAAATTCTAACACCGGCCGACCGCACCCTGGTCTCACCGAAGCCGAACGGAAGTCGATCTCAATGAAGATTCACGAATATCAGGCGAAAGCGATCCTCGCTCGCTACGGCGTCACCACTCCACGCGGCGAAGTCGCTTTTAGCAAAGAAGAAGCTCGCGCCGCTGCCCAACGCCTCCGCACTCCGGTCGTCGTTGTCAAATCGCAAATTCACGCAGGTGGCCGCGGCAAAGCCGGCGGCGTAAAGCTCGCGCACTCGCCCGACGAAGCCGCCGAAATTGCCAGCGCCATGCTCGGTATGAATCTCGTCACCGTGCAAACCGGTCCCAGCGGTCGCATCGTCAAGCGCGTGCTCATCGAAGAAGGCCTCGACATCAAGCGCGAACTCTACCTCAGCATCCTCGTCGATCGCGCAGCGGGCAAAGTTCTCTTCATGGCCAGTACCGCGGGCGGCATGGAAATCGAAGAAGTCGCAAAAGAAAATCCCGAAGCGATCCTCCGCGAATTCATCCAGCCCGCCGTCGGCCTGCAACCTTATCAAGCGCGCAAACTTACCTTCGGTCTTGGCCTCTCCGGTGAAGCCGCGCAGCAAGCCTCTTCATTTTTCCAGGCGCTCCACAGAGCTTTCGTAGACACCGACGCCTCCATGCTCGAAATCAATCCGTGCGTCGTCACCGGCGACGGTCGTCTCGTCGCTCTCGACGCGAAAATGACCTTCGACGACAACGGCCTCTTCCGCCACAAAGAACTCCGCGAACTCCGCGATCTCGACGAAGAAGATCCTCTCGAAGTCGAAGCCTCCAAGTACGGCCTCAACTACATCAAGCTCGACGGCAACGTCGCCTGCATGGTCAACGGCGCCGGCCTCGCCATGGCTACGATGGACATCATCAAGTACGCCGGCGGCTCGCCCGCGAACTTCCTCGACGTCGGCGGCGGCGCATCCGCCGAGCAAGTCAAAAACGCATTCCGCATTCTCATCGGCGACTCCAGCGTGAAAGCCGTCTTCATCAACATCTTCGGCGGCATCCTTCGCTGCGACGTGCTCGCCACCGGCGTCGTCGCCGCCGCAAAAGATCTTCACGTCAAAGTTCCCGTCGTTGTTCGAATGGAAGGCACCAACGTTGAAATGGGCCAAAAAATTCTTCGCGATTCCGGTCTCAACTTCACCATCGCCGACGGCATGAAGGACGGCGCCACAAAGGTCGTCGCTCTCGCCGGAGGTGCACGATGAGCGTTCTCGTAAACGAAAAAACGCGCGTCATCGTTCAGGGATTCACTGGCCGCGAAGGCACATTCCACGCACAACAAATGATTGACTACGGTACGAACGTAGTCGGTGGCGTCACTCCCGGCAAAGGCGGCACGCAGCATCTTGAACGTCCGGTCTTCGACACGGTCTCAGAAGCCGTGAAAAATGCCGGCGCCAACGCCAGCGTCATCTTCGTTCCACCGCCATTCGCCGCCGACGCCATCCTCGAAGCCGCCGACGCCGAAATGCCTCTCGTCATTTGCATCACCGAAGGCATTCCCGTCATCGACATGGTTCGCGTTCACGCCACCATCGACCCGAAAAAAACACGCCTCGTCGGCCCCAATTGCCCCGGCGTCATCTCCCCCGGCAAATGCAAAATCGGCATTATGCCCGGCCGCATTCATAAGCAAGGCCACGTCGGCGTCGTCAGCCGCAGCGGCACGCTCACCTACGAAGCCGTCCACCAGCTCACCGAACTCGGCATCGGTCAATCGACCTGCATCGGCATCGGCGGCGACCCGATCATCGGCACCACCTTCACCGACGCCATCAAAATGTTCAACGAAGATCCCGACACGCACGCCATCATCATGATCGGCGAAATCGGCGGTAACGCCGAAGAGCTCGCAGCGCAATACATCAAGGACAAC
>DATAMU010000472.1:0-5655 GCA_036266605.1 Candidatus Acidiferrum sp.
ACGTTGGACAATCCGCAGATCAACGAAAAAGATTTCACGAATCGAACGATGAGCGTTGGCGAAACGGAAGCCGAAATCGGCACATATCGTTTCTGGTCCCATGACCGCCCCGAATCTCGTCAGTCGATCGAACAGGCTTTACGCGACGATCCCAATCAGCCTCTCGCTCATGAAACGCTGGGCTTTCTCGATCTTGCCGACGGAAAAGACAAGGACGCTTCCGCCGATTTTGCCAAAGCCGTCGAGCTCGACCACGATCGATTCCTCTCTCGTTTCTACAAAGCAATGCTGGCCTACTATTCGGTTCCCAATCCGACGCCCGACGACATGAAGGCGCTTCGCTCCGCTATGTATGGAGTTCAGAGCGTGAACAACGCCTTCGCTCCCGCAGATATACAGCTCGCCCTTGCGATGGCTCGCGTCGGAGATCTTCAAGGCGCTTTTGTGATGGCCCAGCGCGCGGAAGCATTGGAGCCGCACCGCGCCGGTTACCACTTGCTCGTGGCGCGCATTCAGATCGCCGCGAACTACTCCGTCGGTGCGCTCAAAGAAATTTCATTCGTCGCCGATCGCTGGCGCGGTCCCGACCGTGATGAAGCCATCGAACTCTGGCATCAGGTTCCCGGCACAGCTGTGCCCTCGGAAGACATTCAGGTCAATTTGAATCTCGCCGATCTGAAGGATCCAAAGGCGCTCGTGAATGCAATTCCCAAAACGGCGAGTGGCACAATCGTTTCAATCGACTGCGCGGAAAAGCACAAACTCGTTCTTCAAACATCCGACGGGCCAAAAACGTTTTTTACTTCCGGCGCCTCTGTCCCCATCGGCTATTCCGACACGTTTTGGTGGGCTGGTGACCACTTCAGTCCCTGCCATCACATCGTGGGCCTTCGCGCAGTGGTTCGATACAAGCCGAATACCGGCAACGCGGACTCGATGGGAGATTGGACGCTCCTCGAATTGCGCGAAGACCTTCCGACTCCGCTATCTACTGCCTCAACTCCCGCGCCCGGCAACCCTGCGCCGACGAGCGCTGCCCCGGCGAGTCCTGCAACGGCGAAGCCCGCCGATGCGACTCCGAATCCGCCGCCGTCATCTCCGAAATAATTAAAGCGGTCGCATGATGACGGCGTCACTCCGCCGCTACCTCAATAATTTTTTTGGCGTGGTCGGTTGGCCTCGATTCTCCTCGCCCTATATCCCGACACCCCATAACCAACCCCTGTACCCGCAATCGCTTCCCAGATCGCGGGTTTAGATTCAATACAACCGAGCCCCTCAACGTTCGCCACGGTTTACTACCTCTTCGTTTTTCCTTTCGATTTTCAACTTTCGACTGTCAACTTTCTTCCTCCTCGTTTTGCCCCACCCCACCTCTCCCTTGTATCCTGCTTTCCCATGACCAAACGACCCAAACCCATCGTCCTCACCGTGCTCGACGGCTGGGGCTACCGCCCCGAATCCCAAGGCAACGCCATCGCTCTCGCCCGCAAACCCACCTACGACTCCCTCCTCAAAAATTTCCCCAACACAGTGATCCACACCTCCGGCCCCTCCGTCGGCCTCCCCGAAGGCCAAATGGGCAACAGCGAAGTCGGTCACCTCAACATTGGTGCCGGCCGCATCGTCCACATGGACATGACGCGCATCGATCTCCTCGTCGCCAACAAACAGATGGGCAACGTCCCGCTCTTCAAGCAAGCCATGGAGCGAGGTAAACAACGCGCCCTCCATCTTCTCGGCCTGATCAGCGACGGCGGCGTCCACTCCCATCTCAATCATCTTTACGCCCTCCTCGAAGTCGCCGCCCAGGAGCGCGTCCAAAACGTATTCGTCCACGCCTTCATGGACGGTCGCGACACTCCTCCCCACAGCGGCCGCGAATATCTCCAGCAGCTCCAGCACAAAATGCGCGAGCTCGGCACCGGGCAGATCGCCACGGTCAATGGCCGCTACTACGCAATGGATCGCGACAATCGCTGGGAGCGCGAAGAGCTCGCCTACCGCGCCATGGTTCACGGCGAAGCTGAATCCCGCACCGGCGATCCCGACGCCGCCATGCAGCGCAGTTACGAACAAGGCGTCACCGACGAATTCGTCAAGCCCGTCGTCATCACTAAGGGCTCTGGCTCCGACGCGCAACCCATCGGATTAATTCGCGACGACGACGCCGTCATCTTCTTCAACTATCGCGCCGACCGCGCCCGCGAAATGACCATGGCGCTCGTCGATCCCACCTTCGACAAGTTCGCCGACCCGAAGCGCCCCAAAAATCTTTTCTACGTCGCGATGACTCAGTACGACAAATCCTGGCCCTGGCTCAGATACGTCATCGGTCCCGAAAAACTCGAGCACATCCTCGCGCAGGTTTTCGCCGACGTGCAGTACAAGAATCTCCGCTGCGCCGAGTCCGAGAAATACGCGCACGTCACCTACTTCTTCAACGGCGGCATCGAAAAACCTTTCGACGGCGAAGAGCGCGTGCTCGTCCCTTCACCCAAAGTCGCTACTTACGATTTGAAACCGGAAATGTCCGCCGAAGGAATCACCGACACCGTAGTGAAAGCCATCGAAGGCGGATCCTTCGACGCCATCATCATGAATTACGCCAACGCCGACATGGTCGGCCACTCCGGCAAACTCGAAGCCACCATCAAAGCCGTCGAAGCCATCGACGCCGGCCTAAGCCGCATCTACAACGCGCTCAAACCTCGCGGCGGCGCCTGGATCATCACCGCCGATCACGGCAACGCCGAAACCATGGTCGACCCCATCACCGGCGGCCCGCACACCTACCACACGCTGAACCCAGTCCCCTTCATCCTCGTCAGCGACGACGCCACCACCCCGCTCCAACCCGGCGGCTCCCTCCGCGACATCGCCCCCACAATGCTCGGCGTCCTCGGCCAACCCGCCCCCGCCGACATGACCGGCCGCGACCTCCGCAAACGCTAACCAGGCAGTTGGGTGCCGCACCCTTAGCTTTTCAAGGGTGCGGGTTTAGATTCAACCTTACCCACATCACATCGACCCGGTGCCCGCGATCGCTTCCCAGATCGCGGATTTTAGACTCACCTTCGGCGCAAATCTCTCCGCGTAACCTCTGCGCCCTCCACGTCTCTGCGTTTCGTCCTAGCTTTTCTCTTCTCTCTCGGCTGTCACTCTCTCCATCCTCGCGACATTCGCGCACGATGCTTCGGCTGAAAGCCTTGATGGACAGTCAATCAGGACGCCGAGGTGAAGCCGACATCGCTCTTACTACCTGCTGACAATTCCTTTACGGATGGTCGGCTGACTTTCTAGTAGAGTTCTGCCGGTTTATAGTGCTATCGACGACCTTGAAAGAAACCTCGATCTGACGGGTATTTCCAGCACCGGCACGAGGATGGAGCAAAACCAGCACACATCGCCGCGTTCCTTGGCAAGAATGGCTGGGGTGTGCCAATTGCTCGAAGCGATCACCGCGACATTCGGCCAGGTGATCGTTCTGGGCAAGCTGGTCGTTTCCGGCGATGCAGCCGCTACTTCCGCAAACATCCTCGAACACCAGCACCTGTACTGGTGGGGATTCGCAGCGTCGATCCTGGCTGTACTTCTCAATCTTGTCTGGATCTTCCTCATGTATGAGCTGCTGAAAATTGTGAACCGCCGCATCTCCATCGTCGCAATCCTCGTCATGCTCATGGGGTGCGCGATGCTGGCTGTCACTGCACTTTTCTATCTCGCTCCCTTGGTTATCCTGCAAGGCGGGGCTGCGCTTAGCTCGTTCACCACCGCACAGTTGCAGGCGCTGGCGGTTGCCTTTCTCCGGTTAAACACTTACGCCTTCGACATGCACACGGTGTTCTTTGGAGTTTGGTGCGTCCTCACCGGCTACCTGATTTTCAAGTCGCGATTCCTGCCCAGGGTGCTAGGGATACTGCTAATGGTTTCCGGTTTGGCGTGGATGCTCTATTTTTCGCCGCCTTTGGCTGTGCATCTGTTCCCCTTCATCGCTGCCGCCTCGGCGATAGGCGAGATACCACTCGAACTCTGGCTGATTGTGTTTGGCCTCAACGAAGCACGTTGGAAAGAGCAGGCGACCCTAGCTTGATGTTCAGTCTTCCACGATAGTCGAAATACCTCTGAAATAGGCACCGACGGAAACATCCATCTAGGACCTATTTGCATTCCTCCCCGCCCTGGTTCACCCTGTCCCCACCGACGCAGGAGTACACCAAAAAATGTTCGAGAACGCAGGCCGTCGCGGCCCCGCCCCGCCGCAAAAACTCGCCTTCGGCAACCTCTCCGTCCCCGGCACCAAGGTCGGTGCCATCGTCTCCATCGGCCTCGTGATCATCGCTTGGATCGCTATCCCTGGTGCCGTTCTCTTCATCCTCGGCACAGTCGGCGTAGGCGCTCTCGTGGGCCTGGGCCTCTCCTGGCTCCACAGCCGCGAATAAATCTCATCAAATCTCGCAAATGACTCTTGACAAAAGGGTTACCATCTGATACACTCCTCCATGATATCCTTCCGCAACTTCGAACTTGACCCTCGCGCAACCCCTTTTCTTTCAATTACTTCCACACTCCCGTTTTCTGTATTTTTGCAACCTGCTGATTCTAAAAATGTTGCGCACTCTTTGGAAAATATAGGGGGTATACCCCTGTTGTTCCCATTTCGGAACCACCCTAACCTCCGGAGGCCCAGTTGACCGTCGCACGCACCAACCCCGCTGATACCAAGCTCATCGTTTGCGTCTGGCACCCCTTCCCCCAATGGCGCGCCGACGATATGATGCCCGCCACCATCCGCAAACGCTGGCCCGAGATGCGCGTCGTCCACCTCCCCGACTACGACCGCCTCAACGAAGAAATTCCCGACGCCGACATCTACGTCGGTGCCTCGCTCCGCCCCGATCAATTCGCCCACGCCAAAAAATTGAAGTGGATTCACTCCACCGCCGCCGGCGTCAACCAGCTCATGTATCCCGAGCTGCGAAATTCCGGTGTCCTCATCACCAATCCCAGCGGCCTCTTCTCTCCGGGCATGGCCGAACACGTCATCGGCATGATGGTTCTTCTCGCGCGCAATTTTATGGACTCCGTCCGCTACCAGGACAAAAGCATCTGGGGACAGAACGAAGTCACGAGCATCCCCGGCCCGTTCACCGAGTTGAGCGGCGAAACCATGTTGATCGTCGGTTACGGTTCGATCGGTCGCGAAATCGCAAAACGCGCTCGCTGCTTCGACATGAAAATTTGGGGCATGACGCGCTCCGGCAAAGGCGACGAATCGCTCGTCGACAAAATTCTCCCGATCTCCGAACTCGACGCCGCATTGCCTCACGCCGACTGGGTCGTCCTCGCCGCGCCCGACACTCCGGAGACGCACAAACTTTTCAACGCCGATCGCTTCGCCCGCATGAAACCCGGCGCCCGCCTCATCAACATGGGCCGCGGCACAATCATCGACGAACCCGCATTCGTGAATGCCCTCAACTCCAGCCAAATCCGCGGCGCCGCCATCGACGTAGCCACCGTCGAGCCCGTCCAACCCGACAGCCCGCTCTGGAAAGCAAAAAATCTCTTCATCACCCCCCACACCGCCGGCATCAGCGACCGCCTCTGGCCACGCGAAACCGAAATCCTGATGGACCTCCTTGACCGCTGGTT
>DATAMU010000473.1:0-5248 GCA_036266605.1 Candidatus Acidiferrum sp.
ATCATCGCCGCCGAGAATCCATCGCGGTTGAGATTCTTGCAGATGCGATCCGTCGCACGCTTGGTGCGAGCGAACACCAGGCAGCGCCCGGTTTCTTTCGCCAGCAGTCGATTTAACGTCATTTGTTTGCGATCGGTCGAAACCTCAAACGCCTGCATCCGCACATTCTCGGACGGCTTGAGTGTCGAGCCGAACGCGAGACGCACCGGGTTGCGCATATAGTCTTTCACCAGGTGCGCGACCGATGCTTCCTTCGTCGCCGAGAAACACATCGTCTGACGAATTGTCGGCAATGCCGCAGCGATACGCTTCAGCGCCGGCAAAAACCCCATATCGAGCATCCGGTCCGCTTCGTCCAGCACCAAAATGCGCAGATCGCGAAGGTTGAATAGTTTGCGGTCGAGAAAGTCCTCGAGCCGTCCGGGAGTCGCAACCACGAGCCGGGCGCCGCGGCGAATCGCGCTCAGCTGACCGCCTTCGCCCATGCCACCGACGACGCACGCGGCTTGCGGCAATTGCCTGCCGCGCAGCAAATTGTATTGTTCGACGACCTGCATCGCGAGTTCGCGCGTCGGCACGAGCACGAGCGCCGCGATCCCGGGAGTGCTGCCTTGCAGTAGTCGCTCCATCACGGGAATGAGAAACGCGAGCGTCTTGCCCGTTCCGGTCTGCGCCGTGGCGAGAACATCTTTGCCTTCAAGCGCTTGGGGAATCGTGGCAGCCTGCACCGGAGTAGGCGTCGTAAATTTAGCCGACGCGAGCCGCTCCTTGGTATAGGCGGAAATGATTGATTCTGAAAAACTTTGCATTCGATATTGCTTTCTTGCTGGCGGAACAGTAGCGGCGCACACACTTAGAACGGAATGCGACTCGGCAAATTCATCGCCAGTCTGATTGATTACACCTAAGACGAACGGAGGAAACTGGAGGCGGGTATTCTTGGTATTGCGTTACAGATCCTAGAGCAGCCGCACTGCACAACCGCGGTATTAAGCGCAAGTAAAGTATAGCACAGATACTCCGCGCTTCACTGTTTTCTGTCAGCGATGCGCCGCATCCGTCACGGTCGAAAGATTTTCAACGCAACTCAATCGCCCGCCTTCCATTCCGTTCACGCCACTGTGCTAAACTCATTTGGCATTCGCGTTCATCGTTTTTGCGACTGCCCGCTCATGGAGCTTCGGGCTCTGTGCAACGAGGTCCCGCGAACCCCGCCAGGCCCGGAAGGGAGCAACGGTATCGGGATCGCCTCGGGTGCCGCAGATCACCCGAGGTTCCTTGAACGGGCAGCCAGTCGAAATCGTCACGAGCGCGACGATCTGAATCCGTTCCGCGGGATGCCCATCAAATACGAATGGCTTATCAAGTCATAGCCCGCAAGTGGCGACCTCAAACCTTTCGGGACCTCACTGGCCAGACTCACGTAACGGAAACCCTGGCGAATGCCATCCGCAACGATCGCGTCGCGCACGCGTACATTTTTTCGGGAGCGCGAGGCGTCGGTAAAACGACCGCGGCGCGAATCCTCGCCAAGGCCTTGAATTGCGTTCACGGTCCGACCGCCGATCCTTGCGGCGAGTGTGATTCGTGCAAAGAAATCGCAGCAGGCTCGTCGCTCGACGTGATCGAAATCGACGCGGCTTCCAACCGCGGCATCGACCAGATTCGCGAGCTGCGCGAAATGGTTCGCTATGCTCCAGCCGGCTCACGCAACAAGGTCGTGATCCTTGACGAAGCGCACATGCTCACCGGCGAAGCTTCCAACGCTTTGCTCAAAACTCTTGAAGAGCCTCCCGATCGCGTCATCTTCGTCATGGCGACGACCGAGCCGGAGAATCTTGTCGATACGATTCGCTCCCGCTCGCAACATTTCCATTTCCGCGCGCTTACCTTCACCGAAATCACAGCTCGACTCGAAGAGATCGCCTCGAAGGAAAATCTTCAGATCGAATCAGGCGCGCTGGCTGTCATTGCTCGCATGGCCGAAGGCAGCATGCGCGACGCGCTCTCGCTGCTTGAACAAGCGCGCGCTTACTGCGGCGACACGATTCCTGCGAAGGAAGTTCGCGAACTTCTCGGCGTCGTTCCAGAAGATGCGCTCGAGGAACTCGTCAATGCCATCGCCGCCGGTTCAGCCGACCGCGTTCTCGCGCTCGTTCATAGTTTTCAAAAAGAAGGCCGCAACCTCCAGCACTTCTGCCGGGAAGCGATTCGCCACATGCGCAATTTGCTCGTCGCGCGGGTTTGCGGCGCCGACTCCGATCTGATCGCCGCAACTCCCGATCAACGTCCCGCGCTCGAACGCTCTGCAGCGCTATTCACCGAAGAAGATCTCACTCGCTTTTTTCAAATCCTGTTACAGACTGACGAAGATCTTCGCCGCAAACTCGATCCGCGCGTTCATCTTGAGATGGGCTTGCTGCGGCTCATCAACGCTGCGCGTCTGGCTCCGCTCGAAGAGCTGCTGGCCGAAGTCCGGAGCGGTGCACCGAACTCTTCAAGCAGCGGCTCCGCGCGAAGCGCCACCGTAGCATCAACCTCATCTGCGCCACCAAGACGCGAACTACCGTCCGCGCTTGCGTCGCCGTCACCTTTCACTCCGCCGCAGCGAGCATCGGCTGCCGCTGCCGGCGCATCGTCTTCGCCGCAACCAGTTCCCTTTCGTCCCGCGGAGCGGACACCGCAATCCTCGTCCCCAGTTTTCGCGGCGCCGACACCAATCGCGACACGTCCTGCGGTCGCGACCACGGCCGTCGAAGACAGCGCCGACGATTCCGATTCATCGAACAATTCTTCCAAAACAGCGCCAGCGACCGGCCTCTCCGAAGAGCAAGTCGCCGAAATCAAATCCACAATCCAGTCTCAACAAAAATTTCTCGGCGAACTTCTCGAGCACGGCCATCGCTGGGAACTCGAAGGCGCCGAACTCCGAATTTATTTTCCGACATCCGCTCGCACCTACGCCGAAATGATTGAAGGCCGCGACTCGCTCGAAAAAATTCGTACCATATCGAGCAAGGTGCTCGGTCGCCCCGTGCGCGTCTGTGCTAAACTGGAATCGGTTGCAGCAGCCGCTTCTTCAGCTTCACGCGGACCAGCGTCGCAGGATTTGCGAGATCAGTTCGAGCGCGATCCGATGGTGAAGTCGATGATGCAGCGCTTCGGTGGTAAAATAACCGAGGTCAAGCGCAACCAGGAGGAATCCTGATGGAAGTCAACGCTCTCCAACAGATGCTCTCCCGCATGAAGCAGGTTCAGGAAGACCTTCAACGTCAGGTGAACGCCGTTGCTGTAGAAGCCTCCGCGGGCGGTGGCATGGTCGTAGTGCGCATGAACGGCCAGAAACAGTTGCTGGACGTCCGCATCGAGAACGACGTCTTCGCAAGCAAGGATCAGGAGATGCTCCAGGATCTCATTCGCGCCGCGGTCAACGAGGCTTCCCGCCGCGTTGACGAAGAGCTCTCCAATCAAATGAAAAACCTCTCCGGCAATATCCCCGGTATCGCTGGCCTGAAAATCCCCGGCCTCTTCTAGCTACAGCTCTTCACGCAAAATTCGATCAAGTCCAGCGTTCGAACTCCAGAGAAATCTATTTTCGACTCGTGCGCGCATTCGAATAATTGTTGTCGACCGCCGACCAATTTGCGCCAAATCCTTCCCTATGCTACACATCACTCATGCCTGATTTTGCCGCCCCCGTTGAACGACTGATCGACGCTCTCAAACATCTTCCCGGAATCGGACAAAAAACCGCGCAACGCCTTGCGTTCCATCTGCTGCGCGCCACTCCGGAAGAAGCCATGGCGCTTTCCGACGCCATTCGCGATGCCAAAGAAAAAATTCGCGAGTGCTCCACGTGCGGCAACATCACCGACACAAATCCGTGCCTGTATTGCATCGGCCCGACGCGCAATCACAAAACGATCTGCGTCGTGGAAGAGGCTCACAACATTCTCGCCATCGAAAAAACGCGCACCTATAGCGGCATGTATCACGTTCTCGGAGGCTCGCTCTCTCCGCTGCAAGGCCGCGGACCGGAACAACTTCGCATCAAGTCTCTCGTCGAAAGATTGAAAGAAGGCAGCGTCGAAGAAATCATCATGGCAACAAATCCAACCGCCGAAGGCGAAGCCACCGCCGTCTATCTCTCTAAATTGCTCAAGCCTCTCGGCGTGCGCGTCTCGCGCATCGGCGTGGGAATTCCGGTAGGCGCCGATCTCGAATACGCCGATGAAGTCACCATGATGAAGGCCATGGAAGGCCGTCGCGAGCTATAGTCACAACGCCCTTCCCAATATTCTCGGATCCACTGGTTCATTGCGGAGCCCGGCGCAATCCAAATTCGATGAATGCCGTCACAATTTTTTAGTCGCTGCGACGCAAAAATCTCGCATTTTTCCACACTTCTCGCGCCTAGAATTTTCCACCGTTTCGGTATACAGTGTAGTTCCGCAGGCAGCGTCCCCACGCGGAGTTCCGGTTATGCCAGGTCTGGCGAGCTACATGGAGCGGTACGATCATGAGCACAAGTCCGCCTGGAACAAGTTGTTGCATGGCGTCGGCATTCCGTTGATTTTCGCTGGTATCGTTCTTTTGTTTCTGACGAAGTGGATTCTGGGCGCTACTCTGTTTTTCGGCGGCTGGATTTTTCTGTTCCTGGGCCATCGCATTGAAGGCAATCATCCGGCATTCTTCCAGGGACCGATCTATCTGCTCGTTGGACCCATCTGGGTTGCGAAAGAGTTTTGGCATTTCCTGAACGGTACGCACGCGGCCCCCGCCCCGCACGTTCGGGAAACGAAGCGCAGTTGATCGGAGCTAGAGCAGCACAAAATTCAACACGGCGGGTCCCCACATGGAAGACGTTGGCGGAAATGTTGCCGGTGAAACGACCGAAATGGCGCCAGAGACTGCAGTGAGTCCAACTTCCGAGCTCCGCAAGCGACGCAGCACGCGCATCGTGCAAGCCGTCCCGCTCCAGGTGACCGGCGTCGATGCGCTGGGCCGCCCTTTTTTGGAGCGCACCTCATCCTTAATATTGAACTGCCACGGATGCCGCTATCAGTCCAAGCACTACGTCCTCAAGAACATGTGGGTGAAGCTCGAGGTTCCCAACCCACAGGAAGGCGAACCGCCACGCACTGTACGCGGCCGCGTCGCTTGGATTCAGCGTCCCCGCACCGTTCGCCAGCTGTTCCAAGTCGCGCTCGAGCTTGAAGCTCCAGGCAACGTTTGGGGCATCGCGTTT
>DATAMU010000474.1:0-4044 GCA_036266605.1 Candidatus Acidiferrum sp.
TAGGTTTACAATCCGCAGCGCAGGTGAAGTTTCCTCGATCTTGCTTCGTCCGCCTGATGCGCGGTGGATGCTTGTGTTGGGGCACGGGGCGGGGGCGGGGATGCGGCATCCGTTTATGGGGGCGCTGGCGCGGGAGTTGGCGGCGGAGAAGATTGCTACGTTTCGGTATCAGTTTCCTTACATGGAGAATCGGCGGAAAGCGCCGGATCGGCCGCCGACACTGACTGCGACTGTTGCGGCTGCGGTGCAGGCTGCACATGCCGCTGCGCCCGAGTTGCCGCTGCTGGCTGGCGGGAAATCCATGGGTGGGCGGATGACTTCGACGGCGGCGGCGGAGAATTTGATTCCCGACGTGCGCGGGCTGGTGTTTTTTGGGTTTCCGTTGCATCCGCCGAAACAGCCGGCTACAAAGCGCGGGGATCATCTGGCGAAGGTGAGTCAGCCGATGCTTTTTTTGCAGGGGACGCGGGATGATCTTGCCGATCTGAAGTTGCTGAAACCGATTTGCAAGAAGTTGGGGAAGATTGCGACGTTGCACATTATTGAGGGGGCGGATCATTCGTTTCATGTGTTGAAGAGTTCGGGGACGGCGGATGCGGAGGTTTTGCGCGGGTTGGCGCGGACGACGGCGGAATGGGCGTCGGGGTTGAAGTGAGCGTGCTGACGCGCTGGGTTGTTGGCGAACGGATCGGCCTACACATGTTCCATGCGATGCGGAGGGGCAAGCCCCTCCCGTACAAGACCAGGGGGTAGTTGCTCGGCGATGTTGGGTCTAAACCCGCACCCTTTCAAAACCCGAAAAGGTGCGGCACCCAAATGCCGTCGCGGGGATGGAGGGATTGGCCGGCGGATCAATCAGGGCAAAATTTGAATATCGATTACGTGGAAGGTGGTCGAGCCCTGATTGTTGATGCGGTGTACGTAGGGCTTGGCGGCGCCGGGGATGAAGCCGACTGATTCGGCTTTGGCGGGCGTTGGTTTCCACTCTTCGCCGGCGAATTGCGTGCGGTTGTCGGCGCCGGTCAAGATGACCGGGATGTTGTCGAGCGAATGTTTGTGAAATAGAGTGGTTTCGCCGGGTTTTACCACGACGTCGAGCACGCGGACGTATTGGTTTTCGAAAATGACATGGTGATGCGGCTCGTACTCGACCGGCACGGGATCCTCTGCAGTTCCCTTCGCGGAGGTGTGGCTCCAGTCTTTTTTTACTTCGACGCCGGGGCCTTTGTCTTTCTTGAATTCGATTTCGATGTTTTGCATGCGCTCAGTCGCAACGTTTTCGACTTGATGCGTGACCGGTTCGCTCCAGAAAATCTCCTGAGCGTTTTTCTTGGAAGGCACGGTTTTGCCGTCGGAGGTAATCAGCAGATCGTTTTTGGTTAGCGTGACGCCGAAGCGGTAGGGATGGCTGTGGACCGCGGTTTTCTGATGCGGCGCTAGAAAGCCGCGAATCACTTTGATCTGATCGTTTTCGAATTCGATTTTGTTCGGAGTGATTTGTTGCGGGTCCGCGGCTTGCGCGCGAATTACTAGAGCGTCGCTCATCGCCGCGAAGCTCTCGACGATCGCGGGAATCACGACGATGGCTGCTACGACCGCTACAACCCACCAATTTTTGCGCAGAAGATTCATGTCTCACCCGACCAGCATTTTGAATTGAGCTGCTGTCAACGGGACAACGGATAAGCGGCCCTGGCGAACGATTGGGGAATCTGTGAAGGTCTTGCTGCTCTTCATTTCGGCCAGCGTGACAGGCTTTGCGACCGACTTGCCTGCTTTAATTTTTACGACGGGATTTTTTGGATTCGAGTCGTCCACCGAGACGACGGTGGCAGTGCCGACCGCGCTCTTTTCGTCGCCGGTGTGGTAAATGATGAGGCCATCGCCGGGCTTCATGCCACGCATGTTGCGGAGTGCGACGGGATTCGAAACGCCATCCCATTCGGTCTGCTTGTCTTTTTGCAGGTCCGCGAATGAATAGGTGGAAGGTTCGGTCTTCAACAAGTAGTCAGCCATTGCTCTCAACCTCGTTTGCCCGATTCGAATCGGCTGGAATGCGCAGCCGATTCTCGCAAAAACTCGCGACTGGGGACACCTAATTCTCAAAATGCGAGATAGCTGTCATAAATGTGGGGCCTGCGTCGTTATATGAATGTGAACGCACCCAGCGATGTCGTCCTTGAAGCGGCGACCACGACCGATATCACGCTCGATATCGACTCGCTGTTTCGCGCACGATTTGATCGCGTTGCGCGTGTGATTGCGCGGGTTGTCCGCGATCCTGCTCGCGCGGAAGAACTTGCGGTTGAGGCATTCGTTCGACTGTGGCGAACTCCCGGCGCCCATACGCCGCAAGCGGAGGCATGGGTGTATCGGACCGCGGTGCGTCTTGGGCTCGATGAGTTGCGACGGCAGAAGCGGCGCGAACGTTACGAAAGTTTGCTCGCAGTAATTCGCCGGGTGCCGACGCCGGAGCAACTTCACGCGGCTGCCGAGGAGCAGGATCGGGTGCGGGCAGTGCTCGCCTCGCTGCCGGCGCGGCAGGCGGAGCTGTTGCTTCTTCGCAGCCACGATCTGAGTTACAGCGAACTTGCGGCGGCGCTCGATATTCATCCCGCGTCGCTGGGCACACTACTCGCTCGGGCACAGAAATCGTTTCGAAAGGAGTACGTTCATCGCTATGGCCAGCAATAACAACGTTGCGAACAAGTTTTCGTTTGGCGGGAACGCCGGTGGATCGACAGACTCCTTGCGATGGGTTGATCAGCGGCTTGCCCTGCTTGTGCCGCATGAAACATGGGCTCCCGACTTCGCGAGGGCTCGGGCGCGGCTGAGTCAGCGAATTGTGGTGCGCCGACCTAGCTGGGTGCGCATGGTTGGATGGTCAGCCGTGCTTGTCGCATCGTCGCTGATTGTCGGACTGGCGCTGACGTCGGCACCGACGCCGCGCGTATTGGCGCAGCGCTGCATCGACTGCTCGATCGCGCTCTGGCAAAGCATCTCGCCCAACGCGCCAGCGGAAGCGAACCTGATCGCAGGCGGCGATCGCGTCGCGGCTCCGGATTTCACGCTAACGGATGCGAACGGGAAATCCATCCGCCTGTCTGAGATAAAAGGCAAAGTGGTTTTAGTGAATTTCTGGGCGACGTGGTGCGGCGGGTGCCAGATCGAAATTCCGTGGTTCCGGGATTTCTATAGCAGATACAAGAAGGCGGGCCTGGACGCGATCGGAGTTTCGCTGGATAGCGACGGCTGGACTTCTGTGCGCCCGTACTTGAAGGAAAAGCCGATCGCTTACACGATCGTGATCGGCGACGAGACGACTGCGAAAGAATTTCACGTCACAGCCATGCCGGTGACGGTATTGATCGATCGCCAGGGGAAGATCGCTGCCGTTCATAGCGGCATCGTCGCCAAGGCGACGTATCAAGGCGAAATCGAATCACTGCTGAAGTAGACCGCTCTCACGGCTGTGTGGTCGCGCGTTGATTCTGCTCCACTAGCAAGGCAACGTTCCAAATGCCGCCGCCGCGAATCGCATCGACGACGCTTTCGACATCCCCGTATTTCGCCCGCTGATCGACCTTGAGGTACGCGCGGCGCTCCGAACCACCTCGCACTTTCTGACGAATTTGTTCTGCAATATCGTCGACACGGGTGGCCGTATGGCCGAAATAGATGGCGCCGTCGCGTGAAATGATGAGATTGATCGCGTCCTCCCGCCTGGCTCCCGGCATGGAAGCTGCGTGGTTTACTTTCGCCATATCTGCCGGCGAATTGGAGTGATGGGGCGTGACTCCCTCGATGAGCATCATGATGATCAGCAAGGTCACCATCACCTGAGTCATCGCCATTTCCAGACTGACTGCCACCATTTGTAAGGTCGTGCCCTTTTTTCGGGCCAGGACACGTCGTTGTAGTGGTTCAGCATTCTTCATCGGCGACTCTCTGGGGGACAACATTTAGACACCGCAGATGGATATCTCGGTCAGTGCCCGCGGAATGCGAAAAACAGGTAGGTTAAGCCGGTCGAGAGGAACCTTT
>DATAMU010000475.1:0-1607 GCA_036266605.1 Candidatus Acidiferrum sp.
GCCGGAAGCAACGCATGAATCGAACTTTCGTTGACGCCGAGAGAAAGCTCGCCGCGCTTCAAACCCTCCAGCTCGGTCAAACCTTTCTTCACTTCGTCGCGCAGATTGAGTAGCCGCTCGGCGTATTCCTTCAGCAACGCACCAGCGTCGGTGAGCCGCACCGGCCGCGAACCCCGGACAAACAGAGGCTGCCCGAGCGAATCCTCGAGCTTGCGAATGCCCAAGCTGATCGCAGGCTGCGTGCGGTAAAGCCGCTCGGCAGCGCGCGAAAAGCTGCCTTCGCGGGCGACCATTAGGAATACCTGGAGTTCGCTGAGGTCCAAAACAAGGCTCCGAGCCGACGAGGTGGCTCCAAAACAGTATAAGGCAGGATTATCAAATGCAGAATAAAGATAAATTTGACTAGGCAGGCTGGGTTCTGCATTACTTAGTCTGGGGGAACATCCATGGACGTCGTACGCATCTTTGACACCACGCTCCGCGATGGCGAGCAATCGCCGGGGTTCTCGATGAACACGGCGGAGAAGATCCGCATGGCGAAGCAGCTTGCGGTGCTCAACGTCGACATCATCGAAGCTGGATTCCCGATTTCGTCGCGCGGCGACCTCGAAGCGGTGCAAGCGGTGGCGAAAGAAGTCCGCACCGTGCCGATCGCGGCACTTGCGCGCGCACGCAAAGAAGACGTGGCGGCCGCAGCAGAAGCGCTCGAGCCCGCGGCGGAATCGCGGATGCACATCTTCCTGGCGACATCGGACCTGCACCTCCAGGTAAAGCTCAACATGACGCGCGAGCGGTGCCTTGAAGCCATCGGCTCGATGGTCAAGGAAGGCCGCAAGCACGTCGGCGAAGTGGAATTTTCGGCTGAAGACGCAGGCCGCACGGACATCGATTTTCTCTGCGAAGTTTGCAGCGTCGCCGTGAAAGCCGGCGCGACGATTCTGAATCTGCCCGACACGGTCGGCTACGCAGTGCCCGAAGAATACGGCGCGATGTTTACGCGCATCCGCGAGCATCTCGGCGATCCCAAGGGCGTAACGCTCAGCGCGCATTGCCACGACGATTTGGGCATGGCCGTTGCGAATTCGCTGGCAGCGGTTCGCGCCGGCGTGCGTCAAATTGAATGCACGATCAACGGCATCGGCGAGCGCGCGGGTAATGCGTCGCTCGAGGAAGTTGCGGTCGCGCTGGCAGTGCGCAGAGAGAGCTTCGGCGTGGCGACGAACATCAAGCTCGAACATCTTTTCCCGTCGAGCCGCATGTTGACGGAAATCACAGGAGCGCAGGTCGCGCCGAACAAAGCAGTCGTCGGAGCAAACGCGTTCGCCCACGAAGCGGGCATCCACCAGGACGGCATCATCAAAAATCCGCTGACGTACGAGATCATTTCGCCGCAGACGGTCGGCGTTCCAGCCCGCGCGCTGGTGCTTGGAAAACATTCGGGCCGCAATGCGTTGAAGACGAGCTTGAAGGATCTTGGCTACGACCCAAGCCCGGCGGAACTCGCCGAGTGCTATAAGCGTGTAACGGCGCTGGCCGATCAGTCAAAAGAGATTCGGCAGCGCGATTTGGTCGCGATCGCCCATCAAGTGATTCGCCGCGGCGCGAGT
>DATAMU010000476.1:0-1830 GCA_036266605.1 Candidatus Acidiferrum sp.
CGCGTTCTCCTCGATCTGCATCCCCTTCAACCCCATCGCAATCACGCAAAGATGCGCATAAAGCGAATTCGGCGACACCGCCACGATGTTCTTGCTTCTGCAATACTCGTCGATCTGCACGCCGCGATTGTCCGTCGTCCCCAGCATCTCGCAATACACGTTCTCCGACGGCACAAACATCAGCGCCACATCCAGCGTCCCCTCGCTCGGCACGATATATTTCTTCGCAATCGAATCCGCGTGCCCCTTCACCGCCGAAGCAAACGCGCGTCGCGCCTCATCCCCATCGTTCGCAATCCGCCGAAACGCCTCCAGCGGAAATTTCGAGTCCACCGCCATCAATTTCTCGTCGCGCAGAAAAATCACTGCGTCCGCCACTTCGCCACTGCTGAACCGATACTGCATCGCAAACTGCGACGGCGGCAGCGAATCCTCCAGCATCCGCTGCAACGTCACCTCACCCAGCAATCCGCGCGTCTTCGCCCCGCCCAATACCATCTCCAGCGATTGCGTCGCGGCTGACAATCCGCGGCTCTGCTCCTGTACCTCGCCCAACTGCCGCTGAATCAGCCCGATCTGCTCGCGCGTATTCTTCAATTCGTTCGCAATCGCCGTCTGCCCCGCCGACGCAATCTGCGCCGAATGCGTCACGCCATCCCGCAACGCCGTCGAAACCCCATCCAACCGCTGCGTCACACTCTGTGAGATTGCCTGAATACTCCCCGCCGTCTGCGCTTGCGCACTCGCTATGGTCTGCAAATCGCGCCGCAACTCCGCAACCTGCTCTTCCACCGCCCCATCATTCTTCGTGCCCTTCGAATTTTGCAGCACAAGCCACACCACCAGTCCTGCCAGCAAAACCACAATCCCAATCAACACTGCTTCCATATCTTCGTTTCAATCCTTTGAAATCACATCTGAACTCACGCCGTTAGCACAAACGCCACCATACGCCTTCACCACTCTACGCGCCTTCGTACATTTCTGAAAATCGACCTCGATCCGTCGTTAACGGAATCGAACTCAATCACGCCTTCTCCGCGTAACTCGGCGTACTCTGCGTCTCTGCGTTATCTTTTTCCCGCCTTGGATTTCTATCGCCACCAAACAAAAGGGCCGCAAACCGCCGCGGCCCCTTCTTCACTCTTTGTCTCGCCCTACCAAATCAACTTCAACGCAAACTGAAACTGCCGCGCATCATAAGCCGCCGTAGGCTGCCCCGCCGCGCAAGTCGTCCCTGACCCTGGATCGCACAACTGATTCACCGCTGCCACATTCAACCGGTTCGTCAAATTGAACGCATCTGCGATTGCATCCAGCTTGAACCTCTCGCCCAACGGAAACCGTCGCGACAACCGCAAATCAAACTGAAAAAATCCCGGCGTCACGAACGTGTTCCGCCCCAAATTCCCCACGCACCCCAACGGCGGCGCGATTCCCGCCACCGTGAACTGTGTCCCCGCGTTCGTCAAACACGTCGTTGGCGTTTCGAACGTAACCCCCGAAATAAACGGCGACACCGCCGTCGGCCCTGTCGACCCAACCGAAGGCCGCCCGTTCGACGCCCCCAAATCCAATCGATAGTCCGTCCCCGTAATCACCGTATACGGCCGCCCCGACGACAACTCAATAATCGGTGCCACCGTAAAATCCGCCACAACCCGCTTCCACATCGAATCGCCGCTGTGTGCGCTCGCCGACGTGATCACGCCGCTCGTAACCCACCTGTGGCGCTGATCGAAATCCGAATTCCCACGCTCATAAAAAGGGAATCGGCTGTCCTGCGGCTCCAGCGGCGACTGCAAATCCGTCGAATCGTCGATCGTGTGC
>DATAMU010000477.1:0-10512 GCA_036266605.1 Candidatus Acidiferrum sp.
CGAGGTGCGCATAGTAGCTCGCCACAAAGCCGGAAAAGCGTATCGTACCAGAGCAGCGGCCTCTTCGCAGAGAGCAAGACTGGTTGTTCGATACGCGCCTGCCGACGGAGAATCGAGGCTTTCGGGTGTAACCAAACCAACCCAAGAGACTCTTATCTGTGAGACGGAGAGCCGCGGCTGCGGTCGGTTTTGACACCGATTTTTACACCAAATCACAGCCACTACGCGATTTAGCCTATACGTCTGTCGAACAGGTCTCATCTAAGATAACGATTGGCATGAAACGCGGACACATTATTCTTATCGTGCTGGTGCTTGCCGTCGGCATCGCGATTGCGGTGGGTGCGTCGATATTGCACAACGGGCTGAGCGCGCGAGCAACGCCAACGGCGCTGGAAGCGTTTTTCGCGCAACATGCGCATCGGCTGTCGATTCCGTCCGCCGCTCGCAACATGCACAACCCGATGCAAGCTTCGGCAGAAAATTTGAAAGCGGCGAGCGACCACTTCGCCGACCACTGCTCGTCGTGTCATGCGAACGACGGCAGCGGCGACACGATGTACGGCAAAGGTTTGTACCCGAAGCCGCCCGATCTTCGGCAATCGGAAACGCAAAATCTTTCGGACGGCGAACTTTTTTGGATCATCGAAAATGGCGTGCGATTCACGGGGATGCCCGCGTTTGGTGGCGGTCGCGGCTCGGAAGATGATAGTTGGAAGCTCGTGCTGTTCATTCGACACCTGCCACAATTGCGAGATGAAGAACGGCTCGATATGGAAAAAATGAATCCGAAGGGGCCGGACGATCGCGACGAAGAGAAGGACGAAGACGACTTTTTGGGAGGCGCGCCCGCGCAACAAAAAGCGCCGGCCGAGCATCATCACTAGATGAACGTAAGCGACTGACTTTAGTTGGAAGTGCGAAAATTGAAATGCGGGGCGCGTTTTGGCTGAGAGCCCGGACGGCTTGCGAGCCCCGAAAAGGGAGAATCGAGAATGAGACTAAAAGTGATTTCACTGCTCGGAATGTTCGCATTGACGGCCACCATCATGTTTGCTCATGGCGACAAGAAACATGTGATGGGCACACTCGAAAAAATCAACGCCGACTCCGTTGTTGTGAAACAGGCCGATGGCAAAGAAGTTGAGGTGAAGCTGGTGGCGAACACGATGTACGTAACGCGCGACGGAAAAGCGGCAAAGGTTTCCGATCTTGCGGTCGGAGATCGTGTCGTGATTCACGCCACACCGAGCGGCGAGACCCTGTCTGCCGACGAAATAAAATTCTCCGTTCCGGCTGCGGCGGGAACTGCGAAGTAACTAGCGCGGACGCCTTTGTGCGTCGGGCGTGTTTGTTCGTGGTTGTTCGACAACTCTTCCATTCTTAAGAAATACCAAGCTGCCGCCCAGAGCAGCCGCTTCTTCGTTGTTGTGCGTTACGTAGAGGATCGGAATCGGACGCTGTGCGTTCCATGACAGGAGATCTTGGGTGATCGACGCCTTGAGTTCCGCGTCGAGGCCGGTCATTGGTTCGTCGAGGAGCAGAAGGCGCGGTTGAGTAACCAACGAGCGAGCTAGCGCGACGCGTTGTTGCTCTCCACCGGAAAGTTCGCTTGGTCTGCGCAAACGTAACTCTTCGATGTGGAATGCAGAGAGGATTTCACTCGCGCGTTGGTTTTGTTGTCCGGGCGGGAGCGGGGCGAGACCGTAAGTCACGTTTTGCAGTACGGTCAAATGTGGAAAAAGAGCTAGCGACTGAAAAACGTAACCGATGTGGCGATGTTCGGGACGAACATCGATGTTGGCGGTTGCATCGAACAGTGTCTCGCTGCCAACTGTGATCCTGCCTGCCTGAGGTTTCAGCAAGCCAGCGATGCAATCGAGCAGCGTCGATTTGCCGGCGCCCGACGGCCCGAAAATAATTGTCGGGCCACTCGAGAAATCGAGCGAGACATCCAACACAAACTTGGGGCTTTGCCGCTGCGAACGCTCGAGACGCACGTTGACGCTGAGGGCGGATCGGCTCATTTCGCCGGCCATGGCGACCAAATGCCGCGGCCAGAGTTCCGGCCGAAGTAGCGATTCACGCCGTAGACGACCGACAGCACGACAAACGAGAAGATGAGCAGGCCCAGCGCGATTTGATTCGCGGATGCGTAGTCCATCGACTGCACACGATCGTAGATTTCGATCGAGACCGTGCGGGTCGCTCCGGCGAGGTTGCCGCCGACCATGAGCACGACGCCGAATTCGCCGAGTGTGTGCGCGAAACTCAACACGATCGCGGAGATTACGCCGGGAATCGAAAGAGGCAGAATCACGCGGAAAAATGTACGCAAGCGCGACGCGCCCAGGACTGCGGATGCATCGAGAAGTTTGCGATCGACGCTTTCAAATGAAGCCACGAGCGGCTGGACTGTGAAAGGAAGACTATAGAGCACGGATGCGATCACAAGCCCGGTGAACGTGAAGGCGAGTCCGTGACCGAAAGCAGTCTGCCAAAAGCGCCCCAGCGGTCCTTGCGAGCCCATTGCGACCAAAAGATAGAAACCCAGGACCGTAGGCGGCAACACCAGCGGCAGCGCGACGATCGCTTCAATCAAGAATTTGGCAGGCCAGCGCGAAAACGTCAGCCAGTAAGCGAGCGGGACACCGATCGCAAACAAGATTGCGGAAACGGTGAGCGACAATCGAATCGACAGAAGGAGTGCTTCCATAAGTCAGTGCGGATCTCAGCTTGTCGGCGATGGGCTTGGCAGCGCGAAACCGTAGTTTCCTAGAATGCGCTGTCCGTCGTCGCTCCCGACGAATTTGAGGAATGCGCGCGCCGCATCCTTGTCTCGCGCCGACTTGAGAATGACGGCGGCTTGTTCGATGGGAGCGTACTGATCGACGGGCACTCCCCATCGTTGACCAGACTTCATCGCAGGGGACACCGCTAGCGAGAGAGCGATAATTCCGGCTTGCGCGTTGCCAGACTGCACGAATTGCGCGGCTTGAGAAATGTTTTCGCCAAAGACGAGCTTCGATTGAACTTTGTCATAGAGGCCGGCGTGTTTGAGCGCGTCAACTGCCGCGCGGCCGTACGGCGCGTGTTCGGGATTGGCGATGGCGATCTTCTGAATAGATGGGTCGAGCAGCGCGTTCCACTTTTGAGCGAGCAAATTTACTTTTGAGTCGGCGGGCATCCAGATCACGATTCGGCCCACGGCGTATTTCACCAGGCTGTTGGGCTCGATCAAGTTGGATTGTTGCAACCGATTTGGATAGTCGATGTCGGCGGAAAAAAAGATGTCGAATGGCGCGCCGTTCTGGACCTGCGCAAAGAAATTCCCACTCGAACCAAAGGTGATTTCGACTTTATGCCCCGACTGATGCTCATACTGCTGCGCGATATCTTTCAAGGCAAACTGCAGGTCGGCTGCAGCGGCAACCCGAAGAGGCGCGCGTTGTTGCTGTGCGTGAAGCGTGCCGAAAGGCAGTGCCAACAACGCGGCGATCGCAAAAGACAAGACAGATCGTCTCGTGTATTCGGAAAGGTTCATCTCAAACACGCAAAATCATCACTTCGGTAGATTTGATCAGCGCCGCCGCGCGGTCGCCAACTTTGAGCCGCAACTCTTTCGCAGCATCCGCCGTGATGATTGAAGTGATGTGCTGCTCACCGATAGCCAGTGTGACTTGCGCCAGAAAGCCATCGAACTTGAGTTCGAGCACGCGACCCATCAATTGATTGCGGCCGCTAATCTTGCGAAAGTTTCCACGTCGCGTTTCCACGTCGCCACGCGCAAGACTTTTCGGAATCAAGCGATCAATTTCGCTCTCGGGCACGCGGTGATGGCCGCCGGGAGTTTTTACCGTCTTGAGCTTTTTGCGATAGATCCATTGCTTCAGCGTGGGATAACTGATGCCGAGAATATTTGCCGCTTCGCGTGGTGCCAGAAGTCGCTGCATCGAGAGCCAAGCCTCCGCCGAGTCCAAAAGAATAGCGCGCCTCTGCTGTGACCTCAATACGTTTTTATACGTATTTATGCGGAAACGGGTGGACAACCAGGTTAATTTCGCAGCGGTTTACCGGTTTTGAGTGTGTGCGCGATTCGCTCTTGGGTTTTCCGTTCGCCGCAGAGCGAGACGAAAGCTTCGCGCTCGAGATCAAGCACGTATTGTTCGCTGACGAGTTGAGGCGCGCTCAGTGCTCCGCCCGCAAGAATGTTGGCCAACTTTCGCGCAACGACCGCATCGTGATCCGTCGCGTAGCCACCGCGGAGGAGAAGATGAATCGCCATCTTTGCCGTCGCAAGAAACTGCTCGCCCAATACTTTGATCTGGGCAGTCTGCGCACCTTCCTGCCAATTTGCGGCAGGTGGTTTGTAGCCGCCGCGAACAAGGGCCAGCGCCGCTTCTTTAGCATCAGCTACCACCCGCTCGCGATTCATTGAAACGCCGTCTTCGCGACGCAAGAATCCGTAGTCACGGCATTCCTCGGCGCTCGTCCCCACCTTCGCCATCGCGAGCGTCTCGAAAATCGGACGCAGTGCGTGAAACAAATCGAGATCATCGCCACCCGCGGCGTGCTCGTTCGCGCGAATCAGCATTTCCTTCGATCCACCGCCACCGGGAATCAATCCGACTCCAGCTTCGACGAGTCCCATGTACGCTTCGGCGGCCGCCTGAATCCGCGCACCGTGCAAGCTGATTTCGCACCCACCGCCCAACGCCATGCCTTGCGGCGCGATCACCACCGGCTTCGGCGCGTATTTGATTGCGAGGTTCACATTTTGAAATTGCTTCACCGCGAGGTGCAGGTCATCCCACTCTTGCTCTTGAGCCGCAACCAGTACAAGCATCAAATTCGCGCCGACGGAAAAGTTCACTGCCTGATTCGCGACCACCATCGCGTCAAAATCGCTGTCGAGCCGCTTGATGCCTTTGTGAATCATGGCGATCAAGTCCGAGCCGATCGCGTTCATCTTCGAGTGGAACTCGCAGCACACAACGCCATCGCCGAGATCGATCAGGCTCGCGCCGGAATTTCGCTCGACCTCGCGTCCGGCCTCCTTCAGCGATTTCAGCACGAGGATGCCAGACGGCTCTTCGACGTTCTCCGCTGCTCCCGTTGCCGGTGAAAACACTGTCTTCGCCCCACGATCCGATTCGTAGAACGAAGTCCGCCCACTCGCCAGCAATTTCTCGATCACCCGCGGCAGCGTCCGCCCTTCTTTCTTCACGCCATCGGCAAACGCCTTCACGCCAATCGCGTCCATCAGCTCAAACGGCCCCAGTTCCCACGCAAATCCCCAACGCATTGCGCGATCGACATCCGCAATGTGATCCGAGATCTCCGGCACTCGCCGCGCTGCGTACAAACAATTTTCCGACAGCAATCCCCACAGAAACTGCTGCGCCTTGTCGGCCTTCTGCCCTTCGAGCACCGGCCCAATCAGCGCACGCAACCGCTCGGTCGTGTCTTCGATCCCCTTCGCCGAATCCAGCGAAGCAAATCGCGCTTTCTGCCGAGCGCGATATTCCATCGTGTTCACGTCGAGCGTCAGAATTTCCTTCTCGCCCTCACCCTTCACCTTCTTGTAAAAGCCTTGTCCTGTCTTGTCGCCAAGCCACCCGCGTCGGGCCATCTCTTCGACCAGCACAGGCACGCGGAACATTTCGCGCGACTCATCGTCTGGCACAGTTTCGTAAACATTCTTCACGACGTGCACCAGCACATCGAGTCCTACAATGTCCGCCGTACGAAACGTCGCCGACTTCGGCTGCCCAATCACCGGCCCCGTGCACGAATCGACCTCTTCCACCGTCAACGCAAGGCTGCCCATCAGGTTCAGCGCATTCAAAATCGAAAACGTCCCGATCCGATTCGCAATAAAATTCGGCGTGTCTTTCGCAACGACCACACCCTTTCCCAGCCGCCGATCGCAAAAATCGCGCAGCGTCTCGATCACTTCCGGCGAAGTCTTCGGCCCGGGAATCAGCTCGACGAGCTTCAAATAGCGCGGTGGATTAAAAAAGTGCGTCCCGGCCCAATGCTGCTGAAATTCCTCAGGCAAACCTTCCGCGATCAAGTGCACCGGCAATCCGGAAGTGTTCGTCGTGACAATCGCGCCCGGCTTACGAAACTGCGCCACACGCGCCAACAAATTTCTCTTGATCTCCAGATTTTCCGCGACGACTTCAATGATCCAGTCCGCCTCAGCGCATCGCGCCAAATCATCATCGAAATTCCCGATCGCGATTCGCTCCGCAAGCCCCGCCGTAAAAAACGCCGCCGGCTTCGATTTCCGAGCGCCTTCCAAACCCGCGCGCACAATCTTGTTCCGCGCTTCCGCCCCCGCATCCGCGGCCACTCCCGGCGGCACAAGGTCCAGCAAAACGCACGGCAGCCCCGCATTCGCGAAGTGCGCCGCGATGCGCGCACCCATCGTCCCCGCTCCCAGCACGACCGCCTTCTCAATTCGACGTTTCATCGGGAGCCTCTTCCAGAATTTCCGTTAAGCTAAAGCTAAGCAATAAGTGGCAGGCAGGACAGGTTACAAAACCAGCATTCCGCGGTCAAACAAGCGCACCCAACGACGCAACAGCACTAAACTGTACTCAGAATGTCCGACGAGCACGACAAGCCCGGCCATCCCGACCTCGATCGGCCCAGCAACCAGCCAAGCGATCCTCCCGCCAAAGTTCGCTTCGCCGAAGAATGGCTGCGCAACGCCACCGACAAGGTGCAAGCCCTCGCCAAAGAAAAACCGCGCCCCGCCGGCGATCGCCCACGCATCGGCCTCGCCCTCGCCGGAGGCTTCGCCCGCGGCATCGCCCACATCGGCGTCATCCGCGCGCTCAAAAACGCCGGCGTCCCCATCGACTGCGTCGCCGGCACTAGCGTAGGCGCTCTCATCGGCGCCGTTTATTGCGCCGGTGTCCCGCTCAACGACATGCAGCGCATCGCCGCGCTCACAACTTTCGCTGACTTCGGCCGCTGGACACCCTCCTGGCTCGGCCTGGCCAACAATCTCCGCCTCGAGCGTTACCTCCAGCGCTTCACTCCCTGCAAAACCTTCGAAGAACTCACCACGCCCTTCGCCATCGCGGCCACCGACATCAACGCCGGCATCACCGTCTACTACACGCGCGGCCCGATCGGCCCGCCGCTCCGCGGCTCCTGCGCCTACCCGGGACTTTTCGTCCCCATCCAATTCGAGGGCCGCACGCTCGTGGACGGCTTCCTCACCGCTCCCGTTCCTGTTGAAGGCACGAGCCTGCTCGGCGCCGACATTACCATCGCCGTCTACCTCGAGGCCGGCAGCCTCACCGCCCCGCGCACCGCCGCCGACGTCATCAGTCGCTCCTTCTCGATCATCCAGAACCACGCCGATCTCGCCTGGCGCGCGCAAGCTGACGTCATCATCGAGCCCGACGTCCAGCCCTTCGTCTGGGACGACTTCACTCGCACCGATGAACTGATCGACGCCGGGGAATCCGCCGCCCAAGCCGCCCTACCCGAAATCCTCAAGGCCTTCGCCGCCGACAAAAACCGCCCCGGCCTGACGTAGCGCCAAAACGTAGCGCCCCACCTGAACCCAAGCTGAATCGCGAATACCACTAAGTCCGTGTCACCTCAACCACAACCGGCTGCCCCTCGCCCTTACCCCGTTGCGTCAACCAAGCCCCCAACCCTTCCGCAAGCCGCTCCGGCGTCAGCCGAAAACTAGCCTCCAGCCGCCCCTCGCCCACAGGCAGGGTGTCGTCGAAGTCCGCCGCATTTGTAAAATTGCGCATGCAGAACTGGTCGAGCCACTCTAGTGGGCAAGCCCGCCGCTCCCCACGAACCACCACATCTACTTTAAATTTTTGCGAGTACATAGCCGCCAATATAACATCCCAACCAACCGCGATTCCCAAAACGGAACTTTCCCGAAATGGAACGACTCGCGAAGCAATCCGGCTCTCTATTTGAATCATTCCCCATTACGGCATATTACCTAATGTTGACATCGCCCTCACCCAGGCTTACGATGCCCTCGTTTAGGCTGGCTGCGTCCCCGCATTTATAGACTCATACCGCTTCATCCCTTTTGCGCGTTGTTCGAAGTCGGTTCTGCGGGAGCTCCGATGGGCAACAATAACGCTGTTCAGGATGCGCGCCTGATTCTTCAACTCGACCGCTTGCGCGAAGAAGGCGAAATGCGCAGGGCTCGCCGCTGGTGGAACGATGAGTTTTCGCCGCGCACCGCGGGTGACTACCTCAAGATCGAGATGGCACACGGCGCCCAGCAAAATAAATGGCTGCGGCAAGTGTCGACGTTCTGGGGAATGGCGGCATCCTTCGTTCTCGACGGTACGCTCGGTGAAAAAGCTTTCCTTCGACCGCAATTCTCTAGCGAAATGTTCCTCATGTTCGCCAAGGTGCAGCCATTTCTCAAACAACTCCGCGATCGCACGAACAATCCCGAATTCATGGCGAATATTGAGCGGCTGGTCGCCAATTCAAAGGAAGCGCGCGACCGCCTCCGCGAGGCGTCCAAGCGAATCAATACGCGCAGGAAGGTAGCCTGAGCTGTTCGAATCGTCAGTTCGATTGGAGAAGACCCGGCTATGGAAGGAAACTGAGCGTCTGGCAATCTTTACCGTTACGAAGCCTAGCTACCCATTCGCCACTGCCCAGCCGCCGCAAAAAATTGAAGCCCGACCGCGAACTGGTTATCGCTTGTCGGCACGCAGTACACCACCCGCGCCCGCGACCGAAAACTACCCAGCAACGACCGCACGTTGAGCCGTTCATTCGGCTTCCACGGTTTTGGCGTTAGCACCCGGGCGCCCCGCGGACTGATGTTCACCGTCACGCCTTCTTGCGCGGGCACACGCACGTCCACGCTCGCCAGATCGACCAGCACTTCCATCGGGGTGCGAATCTCCACCCTCTTAGCTTCCGGATTTGGGGACACGGGTACGGCGTTCATGGTTCGACCGGCGACAACCTTCAATTTTCAGGCTTGGGCGAAGTACGCCAAATCATACCTCCGTAGCTGCCGTTTGCGTCAACGCCGGCTCGAATCGGTGTGCCCAAACCGTCGAGTCCAAGACCCTCAAAACTCGACAATGGTGTTCGACGGCGAGACGCCCCATCCCACGAACGAACACCGCCCACCTAAATTTCCCCTCAAGAGCAAAACTAACTCACTGTTTGCCAATGGCTTACAAAACCGCGTCCGCGGCACCGGAATTGCCCGTGCTCCTACCAGAGTGGTCCGTCTTGATATAAAGGTGTAGCCGCATCGCCTCGAGGAGACCGTCATGAAAAAGATGGAGTGGACGCGCGACACGCTGTCGAGCTGGCCGGGTTCCGAGTACGTGCAACAGAAGGAGAGCGCAGGCTGGCGCCTCTCTGCGATCGAGTGGCAGCGGGAAGCCGAAGCCAATGCTGGAAGCCGCCTGTCCGATGCTCCCGTCGGAGAAGAAATTCCCTACGGCACCCGCATCGCTGGGGACTGCCTTCACCTCGAGGAAAACCCATCCGAAATCGAAGTCCTGAATCGCCTCGCCGAAATGGTGGTTCAGGATCTGTCCTACAACCGCATGGCCGACTCGCTGAACCAAAGTGGCTTCCACACTCGCTCTGGCCAGCCATGGACACCGCTCGCCGTCTTCAAGTTGACCCCGCGCCTGATCGAAGTCGCCCCGCGCATCCTCTCCGGCGCCGAATGGGACGACCGCAAACGCCACCTAACCCGCGTCGCCTGGAACTCTTGAACGATCCAGAATTTGTGCAGGGGCGCAGCACGCTGCGCCCCATGTCCGCACGATCATTCCGTCTCGAGTCTTTCCATTTTCCAATTTCCCTATTCCGTTTTCCGTCTGCTTCACTCGTGCAGCACACTCTCCAACGAGTCATGCACCTTCAACCCACCGTTGTAATGAATATGCCCCTGCTTCCGGAACTTGTTCATGAAAAAATTTACGCGCGACCGCGTCGTTCCCACCATCTCCGCCAGCGTGTCTTGCCCAATCTTCTCCAAAATCGGCGCAACCTCTCCGTCCTTGCCGATGCGGGCCAGCAACAGCAGCACACGCGCCAACCGCTTCTCGCTGAAATTGAACATGTGATCGATCAAGTCTTGCTCGATGCGGCGGTTGCGCGTCAGCAGATATGCGATGAAGTTCGCCGACAGCGCCGGATTCTCCTCCACCATTCGAATCATCGCCTTCCGCTTGATCACGTGGATCACGCTGGGCCCCAGCGCGATCGCTGACGTCGAAAACACGGCATCGCCGCTTATGCACGCCTCGCCGAAAAAGTCGCCTTGCCCCAGAATCCCAAGCACAGCGCCTTTCCCGCGATTCGAAACCAGCGTCAGCTTCACCATTCCTTTTTCGATGTAATACACGTCCGTGCATTCTTCGCCCTGGGAGACAATCGTCTGCCCGGCCTGAAACTCCCTTGGGTTTGTTCCCGTTAGCACGGCCGCAAATACTGCGGCGGACTGCGAACCTCGACGGCGCAAATGTC
>DATAMU010000478.1:0-4613 GCA_036266605.1 Candidatus Acidiferrum sp.
GAATTGCGCGAGGCGGTCATTTTGAGGGACTTGCAGCAGCTGGAATACGTCGAGATACAACGAGTTTTATCCGTACCGGAAGGGACGGTAAAATCGAGAATTAACCGAGGCCGGATCGAGTTGGCCAGGATTTTGCAGCAAATGGGCGTCAGGCCATCTTAAAGCACGCGAACCAACGTAAGTAGAAGTAGGAAGTAAGAGTAGAGATCGAACGCAGCAGAAAGAGCGACGGCAGCACCGAACGAAAATGATCTGGACTTGCGAACAAATCGAAGCGCGGCTCAGCGATTACCTCGACGAGGCTATGACGAGGAACGACCGCGCGTCTTTCGATGCTCACGTCGGCGACTGCCCACGTTGCGCACCGCTGGTCGCTCACCTGTCGAAATTGCTCACGAGCATGCACGTGATGGAGCAGATCGAGCCTCCACCGCGCCTCGTATATTCGATCCTCGATAAAACTTTGGGCAAGCGCGAAACCGTCACCGGCTGGCGCGCCATCTTCGGCTGGTTCGAGAACATCAGCGGAATGCGCCTCGCGTACGGCGCGCTTTCTGTCGCCGGTACGTTCGCGATTTTGCTGAGCACGCTCGGCTTCAACTTCACCAAGCCGAAGCTCGCCGATCTTCGCCCGGCGGCGATTTATCGCAACGCCGATCGCCAAGCGCATTTGGTCTACGCCAAAGGCACAAAATTCGTGAACGATCTTCGCGTCGTCTCCGAAATTCAATCGCGTTTGCGACAAGACAACGACATGCCGACCAGCCAGGAAGGCGTCGTCCCCTCGCGCGACAAACAACCCGGCCAGACCGACGGCACGAAACCCGCTTCTCCGCGCCAGCAAAATCGCGCCAACGACCTCACGCATCAGATTCAAATTCTCGCCGACGAACTACCCGTTTGGGCCGGCCATCTGAGCGTCCCCGTGCTTGCTGCGAGTGCGAGGAGGCTGCGATGAAGTGCGCCGTCCACAGTGAGGCGGATGCGGTCGGTTTTTGCCGGAATTGCGGCAAGCCGATGTGCTCGGTTTGCGTGCGGCCGGTTCGCGACGTTCTTTACTGCGAAGATTGCCTCGCCGGTGTGATCGGGCTGCCGCCGAATGCGCCGCAGCAGGCTACGAATCCTCAAGCTGCCCCTGCCGCCGGCGATCCGGCTGCGAATTACTACACGGATCCGAACGTCGCGCTGCCGCCGCCATTGCCAGTCGCGCAAGTCGGCTCGGGACCAAATCCAGCGCTCGCATTTTTTCTAGGTTTTCTCCCCGGCCTCGGCGCGTTTTACAACGAGCAATTCGGCAAAGGCATCATCCATCTCGCGATTTTTCTTTTCTTGTTCATCCTCGGCGTCGATGGCGCCGTGAGCGGAGGCGCGGAAGCGGCGCTCTGGCTCTGCATCGCGGGCCTGTGGGTCTACATGCCGATCGACGCTTATCGCACCGCGAAAGCGAAACAAGCAGGCTTGGCACTCAATGATCCGCTCGAAAATTTCAGCAAGGGTAAGCCGATCGGTCCGGCGCTGATCATCTTCATCGGCGTGCTGTTGCTCTTGCACAATTTCGATTGGTTTCCATGGTGGCGCATTCAGCAATTCTGGCCGCTGATTCTGATCGCGCTCGGAATCTTCATGTTCCGCAACCGCCTAGGAAATCGTTCGTAGCAGCGCGAACATCACGCAACAAATTCGATGTTGGCTGCGTATCAGGATTCAGCATGGAACTAGTTGCCGACATTTTGCTTTCGTTGATGGAAGAAGCTGTGTGGTCAGCGATTTTTTCCTCAGCGAAGAAGAAATCTCAAGAACCGAGTGCGCTAGCTGCTGAAATCAGATATTCGTCCGTGCGAAGCAGTGAGGAGTAGCGATGAGCGACAACAATCCAAGATGCCGTTGCCCGCGATGCACGATTCGCGCCCTCGTCGGCCCGGCCGTCATCGTCACCGTTGGCGTCCTCTTCCTTCTCCAGCAAATGCGCGGCGGCACTTTTGATTTCGGCAATACCTATCCCGTGATTCTCGTCGTCATTGGCGCGATTCTTCTCGCCTCGTCGCTTGCTCCGATGGACGGCCACATCAACACCAACGCACAGCTCGTGAATCCGTCCGCGCCACCACCGCCTCCCGCCGCTCCCGGCGCGCCGACGCAGAGCCAGTATCAGAGCCCGTATCCGGGCCAAGGACAGTAACCTCCATGGCCTACGCTCGCGCTCGCGGCAGCAGCGTTTTCAGCGGCCTGATTCTCATCATCATCGGCGTCCTGCTGCTGCTCCACAATTATCGCGGATTTGAGCTCGGCCAGCTTTTCGTCCACTGGTGGCCGCTGCTCCTGATCATCTGGGGAGCGCTGAAACTGTATGAGCGCACCGCGGCGCGTTCCGCGGGAGGCGATCCCGGCGGATCGCGCATCACCCCCGGCGAAGTTTTTCTCGTCCTCGGCTTGCTCGCGCTGGTCGGCATCGTCGCCGGCGTCGAAGGCGTCAAAGAGCATTTCCCCGACATGATGGGCAACACGACCGCCGTCGATCTCGACGTTGCGCCGAAAACCGTTCCGGCGAATGCGCGCGTCACCATCAAAGGCAATCGCGGAGACATCAGCGTCCGCTCCAGCAACGAGCCCGAGATCCGCGTCAACGGCAAGAAAAATGTCCGCGCCTGGAATGATCGCGAAGCCGACCGTATTGCTGGCGGCTCCAGCGTCGAAATCGTGAAGAACGGCGACGGTTGGGACGTCCAACCGACCGGCGGCGACAACAGCCGCATCAGCACCGATATGGACGTCGTTGTGCCGAGCAAATCTGCCGTCACAGTGCGCAACGAAAAGGGCGACATCACGATCGCTGACATGGGCACGTCCCTCGCGATCAATTCCGGCAACGGCGACATCGATGTTCGCGGCACGAATGGGGACGTCAATCTCGACATGCGGCGCGGCGACGCGAAAGTCGCCAGCACGAAAGGTGATGTCCGCATTTCCGGCACGGGCGGCAGCGTTGACGTCACCGACACCACTGGAAATTTCACGATCAACGGCGAATTTGTCGGCCCGATTCGCGCCGAGAAAATCGGCAAGGGCGTGCGCTTCGTTTCGCGCCGCACCGACCTCACGCTTTCTCAGCTCTCCGGTCACATGGAAGCCGGCTCCGGCAACATGGAAATCGTCGATGCGCCCGGAAATTTGATTCTGCGCACGCACGAAGAAGAAGTGAACGTCGAGAATCCCGGCGGCAAAGTGAAGATCGACAATCGCAACGGCAACATCGAATTGCGCTTCTCATCCCCGCCAAAAGACGACATCGACATCACGAACGCTTCTGCGAGCATTTCGATCTCGATGCCCGAGAATTCAAACTTCCAGATCGTCGCCGACTGCCACTCCGGCGACATCGATTCCGAATTCGAGTCCGACTCGCTAAAGAAAACCACCACCGAGGGCGGCGACTCCCACCTCGAAGGCAGCTACGGCAAAAACCGCGGCCCCAAGATCACCCTGCACACCACCTACGGCTCCATCTCCATCCACAAGAACTAGTCTGTCGGGAGGGCACGGCTTCAGCCGTGCCGTTAAGCACGCTAAGCCAGGGGCTTTAGCCCCTGAGGGACGCGCTCTACTCACTCCCCAAACCACCTCACGCACCCCGCAATCGGCAATCCGACGACAACCATATGCACTCCAAACCCAATCAAAATATCTTTCAACTCAAACGGCCCCCGCACATGCAGCGCCGACAACGGCAACACGACGTACCCCATCGTCAGCTCCACCGCCATCCCAAAGAACAACCCGCACACAATCCAATGCTCAGTCATAAATCGCAATCGCCGGCTAGCGCCATAAAAAATCGCAGCCGCCGAACACGCAATGAAGTAGTGCAGCACCAAGCCCAACAAATAGATTCCAGCGCCCCCATCCTTAATCACCGACGGCCCCAACAACCCCGCCGCAATCACCTTTGGGATGTCCCACCCAAACAAAGTGCAAGCCTGCAAAATGTCCAAAGTCCCAGCCACCGCCCCCGCAATCCCGATCGCCGCCACAGCACTCCCTCTTCCCGTCATGCCGTTCCCTGCACCCATACCCATCCTCCGTTCGCCACCCTGTAGCCGCGATCGTTTCCCAGATCGCGGGCTTTTCTGATCGATGTCACCGAACGATCCGCACACTACCGCCGGCCCGCGGAAAAAGTCCTGACCGCCCCCTGAATCCCTCTGAATTGTCCTGAAATCCGCGAAACCGTACAGCCGCGCAACATTTTCCCGGCCGCCAACGCGTATAATTCCTTCCGCCGTCGGCAATTCGTCCCAGGAAACGAAAGACATCACCGTTCGTTAAGTAAGAGCCGAATGGAACGCCAACCCACAAAGAAACTGCTCATCGGCAACTGGCTGGTCGATCCCGCCGCAAGCGAAATATCCCGCGAAGGCCAGACGACGCGCCTCGAAGTCCGCGCGATGCGGCTACTGCTCGCTCTCGCCGACCGTCCCGGCGAAGTCGTCAGCATCGACGAACTGCTAAATCAAGGCTGGGGCGAAGTGGCCGTCAGCTCCGACTCCGTCTATCAAGCGATGACCTCGCTGCGCCGCCAACTCGGCGACGACGCCAAGCAGCCCAAGTACATCGAG
>DATAMU010000479.1:0-1952 GCA_036266605.1 Candidatus Acidiferrum sp.
ACGTTCGCGGGACTGAAAAAGTGTGTGCCGATGACGTCCGCCGGTCGCAATGTCGCCGACGCGATTTCGTCGATGCTCAGCGTCGAGGTATTGCTCGCGAGAATCGCGTCCGCTTTGCAGACGCGGCCCAACTCGGCAAAAATCTCTTTCTTCAGCGGCATCGATTCGAACGCAGCTTCGATCACGATGTCGGCGTTACCGAATTCGTCGTAGGTCAAAGTTGGCGTGATCGATGCCAGGCGCTCGTCGGCGTATTGTGGCGTGAATCGGCCGCGCTTCACTGAGTTCGCGTAGTTTGAGCGGATCGTCGCGATACCTCGGTCCAACGCAGCTTGATCGGTCTCCTTCAGCAACACAGGAATCCCTGCGTTGGCAAACACCATCGCGATTCCGCCGCCCATCGTGCCCGCTCCAACAACGGCCGCCGAGCGAATCGGCCGAGCGGCCGTCTCTTTCGGAACGTCCGGGACCTTCGCCACTTCGCGCTCGCCGAAAAACGCGTGGATCAGTGCGCTGGATTCGTCGGAGAAGAGACAATCAATGAATAGCTCGCGCTCGCGCGTGCATCCTTGGTCGAAAGGCAACCGTGTGGCAGCTTCAACCGCGTCGATTGCCGCGAGCGGTGCGCGACGGCCGCGGAATTTCTTTCGCGCTGCTTCGCGTGCATCAGCGAAAACCTGCTCATTGGCTGGAGCATTTTCGATCAGTTTGTCACCGCGGTCGCGAGTTTTGCGCACCGGGTTCGCTGCGATTTCGCGGGCGAACGCGACAGCGGCCGATTGCAGTTGCTCGGCGTTCGAAGCGTCTGCGACGAGTTTGTCGATAATGCCGGCGTCGAGCGCATCTCGCGCTTTTAACGGTTCGCCGAGCGAGCACATCTCCGCTGCCTTCGCGACGCCAGCGAGGCGCGGGAGTCGTTGAGTTCCCCCAGCACCGGGAATAATGCCGAGCTTCACTTCAGGTTGGCCAACTTGTGCGTCAGTCGTCGCGACACGATAGTGCCCTGCCATCGCGAGTTCGAGGCCGCCGCCAAAAGCAGTCCCGTGAATAGCCATCACAATCGGCTTCGGGCAATCCTCGACACGCAACAGAAACGCAGTGTGCCCTGGACCGCACTCGCGGCTCGCGCGCATCTTCGCAAATTGATGGATGTCTGCGCCAGCGACGAATGTCTTGCCCGCACCGATCACAACAATCGCGCGAACATTGGAATCAGCCTCCGCTTGCGACAACGCCGACGCGATCCCTTCGGTAACACCCGGCCCGAGCGCATTCACCGGTGGATTGTCGATCGTGATGACCGCAACGTCGCCTTCTTTCGCGTAGTGCACTAGTTCCGTCATGTCGGCCCGTCAAAATAGGTTGAATTTACGGGATGAAAGTTCCCGCAGAATGCCGCCCACGTCAATCCGTTTTCGGTGGAATTGGCGCTCAGTCGCCGCAACGAGTTTGCGTTTGTTTGAGTGGAAGCAAAGGGTCGCTTGTACGAACTGGGTCGGGTTGGCAGGCGCGAGCTCCATGCTACAATTAAGGATTCACGCCATAGGGGCGTAGCTCAGTGGTAGAGCAGCGGCCTTTTAAGCCGAAGGTCGTGGGTTCGATCCCCACCGCCCCTACCAACATTTCCTTCCTACTGAATCGGTTCTGAATTGTCGAGGGGCCATGAGGGGCCATTAACGCTAGGCGACTTGCGCCGGAAGCACCAAGCGAACGACTTTGCTGTTCGCTTCTCGAAGTGCCGTCGGAACTGCTTGCGTGTAGATATTCATAGTGGTTCGAATATCTGCATGCCGCAGGAGTTCCTGCTGGACCTTGAGATCGACGCCCAGCGCATGAAGTAGCGTTGAATGGCTGTGCCGAAACGTGTGCCAGCCGAGCCTGCCTAGTCCCGTTTTTTGTGCCGCCGGGACTAGCCAGTTTTCTTGAATTCGGCCTGGCCAATACGGCTTTCC
>DATAMU010000480.1:0-2854 GCA_036266605.1 Candidatus Acidiferrum sp.
ATCCGGAGGAGACCTGTAGCCGCGATCGCTTCCCAGATCGCGGGGTTTAGACGCAAATGATGCCGATCACAAAACATCTATCGCCAACCGAATCCACGCGGCTCCTCCCCACGGAGCAAATTTGAAAATCGGAATCCTCGCTGTCCAAGGCGACTTCGCCGCCCACGCCAAAATGCTCGCCGATCTCGGCGCCGACAGCGTGGAGGTCCGTACGCCCGCTGATCTCGAAGGCTGCGACGGCCTCATTCTCCCCGGCGGTGAAAGCACCACCCAACTTCAATTCCTCCAGGAAGAAGGCCTCGACAAAGCCATCCGCAAGTTCGCCGCGGATCAGCGTCCGATTTTTGGCACCTGCGCCGGCGCAATCCTCCTCGCCTCCGAGGTGAAAAATCCGAAGCAGGATTCCCTCGGCCTGCTCGACATGACCGTCCTGCGCAACGGCTACGGCCGCCAAGTCCACAGCGACGTCGTCACCGGCAAAACAACTCTGCACGACGAGCCGCTCGAAATGGTCTTCATTCGCGGTCCAATTTTCGAGCGCATCGGCAAAGGCATCGAAGTCTTAGCCGAATTCGCCGACAAGCCCGCTCTCGTGCAAAAAGGCAACCTGATGGCCGCCGCTTTCCATCCCGAACTCACCACCGACACAACCGTCCACCGCCGTTTCCTCGAACTCGCCAAAGCCGCCCAATCGAACGGCCACTTTTCACGCTCGTCGGCGAAAAAACAAAACAGCAAGCCTCCGAAGGCAAAGCGTCGTCGATAGTTTGAGCGCGGGCCAAATCGTTTTTGACCGGACCGTTCGATTTCGCTCCTTTCGTCGAATTCGTGTAGATTGAAGATTCGCCGCAGAAAAGGGAATTGCTGCGTACCAGGAGCATCTTTGAAACGCGAGAAAACCAGCGTATCCCAGGAAGATTATTTAAAGGCCATCTGGGAAATGCTCGAAGAAGACCAGACGCCGATCAGCGCGCGCTTGGCTGAAGAATTAAACGTGACGCCGCCGGCGGTGACGGCCGCGCTGAAGCGCATGACGCGCGACGGTCTCGTCAAAGTCGAGCGCAACGGCCGCATCGACCTCAGCAAAAAAGGCCGGCAAATCGCGGAGCGCTTGGCGCTGCGGCATCAGCTTGCGGAGATGTTGCTCACCGATGTGATCGGACTGCCATGGTCGAAAGCGCACGATGAAGCCGAGCGACTTGAGCACGCGATTTCGCCGGAAGTCGAAGAACTCCTTCTCAAAAGATTCGCCGATAAAAAAAGCTGCCCGCACGGCGTTCCCGTTCGCGGCGGAATCGCTTCGTTAAAAAAGCAAGGCGCCGTCCTGCTGTCCGATCTTCGCGCCGACGATGAAGGCGAAATCGTCGCCGTCTACGAAAAAGATCCTCAATTCCTCGAGTTCCTCGAAAATCTGGAACTGCGGCCCGAAACCCGCGTCGAAGTAAAAAAGCGCGAGTACGACGAGACCATGACACTCCGCGCCGGCAACCGCACCATGCACCTCGGCAAGCCCGCCACCACCCGCATCTGGGTCCGCCGCGTCAACGCGTGACGCCTCTCGGCGTCCGACCGTGACGGCCGTTTTTGTAGCGCCGGCACCCTTGCCGGCGGTTTTTCTTCATTACGATTCGATTTCAATTTCGTAGTTCCACCTTGCAATTTCGTTCACTGCAAATTGGTGACGTCTGCGCTCTCGTCGACGAAAATCGCCGGCAAGGGTGCCGGCGCTACGACGAAATGCCGACGCTAGCCACGATCCTCCAATAATGTTTTCAAACGCGCGTAGCCGGCGCGGCTGACGGGCAGGCGCGTATTGTCGGCGAGGATGGCGAGACGGCTGTCTTTGCCGTAGGGCTCGATGCGGACGACGCGCTCGAAATTTACGATGTAGGAGCGATGGATGCGCACGAATCGTTCGGGATCGAGTCCGGTCTCGATGCTGGCGATGGTTTGCTGCTTGAGATGCTTTACGCCGTGACTTGCGAGCGCGATGTAGTCGTCCTGCGCTTCGACGTAGTCGAGCTTCGCGGTAGGAATGAGCGTGACGCGCGTGCCGTCGCGGACGACGATGCGCTCGAGATATTGCTGTGGCGGGCGCGCCGTGGCGGCCAGGTCGGTCGCACGTTGAACGGAAGTAGCAGCGTCGTCAGCAGCCCGCTGACGCGCTTTGCGTTTCTCGGCGACGCGCGTTTTCACTCTTCCGACTGCACTCTCGAAGCGTTCGCCGCCGATCGGCTTCAGCAAATAATCAATCGCGTGAACCTCGAATGCCTTCATCGCGTATTGATCGTAGGCTGTCGTGAAGATTACGGCGATGTCGCCTTCGATCAACTCCAGCACGTCGAAGCCCGTCAGTTTCGGCATCTGCACGTCGAGAAAAATCAGGTCGGGTTTGTGCTCGGCGACGGCTTTCACGGCCTCGAAGCCGTTGGCGCACTCCGCGAGGATGTGAATCTCGGGATGCCCCTGCAGCAATTCGCGCAGGACCTGCCGCGCGAGTTCCTCGTCATCGACGATGAGCGCGCCAATTTTGTTTTCCGTTGCGGCGCTCACGAGGCGACCTCCTGTGCCTGCGGTTCGGCGGGCAGCGACAGATTCACCTGGAATTGATCCGCGGTCGTGTTTACGCGGATGCTTGCGAGTTTTGGGTAGCGAGCGTCGAGACGCTGACGAACGTTGGCGAGGCCCATGCCGTTGCGATGCGATGGCGTCGCTTCGGGGTCGAACGTGTTCTCAACCACAATCGACAAACGCCCGTTTTCACATTCGGCTGCCAAATGGACTTTCCCGCCTTCCGGCAAATTGGCGATGCCGTGCTTCACCGCGTTCTCGACCAAGGGTTGCAGCAGCAGCG
>DATAMU010000481.1:0-3649 GCA_036266605.1 Candidatus Acidiferrum sp.
GGAAGCCGGTTGCGAGGCCTGTTGCGAGTCCGCTTGTATTGGAGCCGCGTGATCCGGCGATGGATGAACCGATCGGTGAGTCGATTGGTGGTCGGCAACAACAGCAGAAAATTCCAAGACGAACGTCGCCCCGCGGCCCGGCGGACTCGTGACTCTCACTTGGCCTCCATGTTCGCGGACGATGCCGAGCACCACTGCCAGGCCGAGCCCGGTTCCGATACCAGTCGGTTTAGTGGTGAAAAAGGGATCGAAGATGCGCGACGCAATTGTGGCAGGAATGCCGGGGCCATCGTCGCTGATTTCGAGTTGAACTTGTGCCGCGATGTGATGCGTTGCGATGCGGATTTTGCCGCCTTTGCCGCGTTGTTCGATCGCCTGGCGCGAGTTACCGATCAAGTTCGTGAGGACCTGCTGTAACTGGCCGGCATCGCCGAGTATGCCGGGCAAAGACGAATCGAGGCTGAGGTCGATTTCGATTTTCTCAGCCGCCAGATTAAATTTCTGCAGTTCCATCGTGCGCGTGACGACCGTGTTGAGCGAGATGGGCCGACGGTCTGGCCGCGAGTCATGCGCGGTCATCAGGAGCTGGCGAAGAATTGTTCCGGCACGCTCAGCTTCCTGAAAAATTTGGCGCGCTTCTTCGGATCGGCCATCCGCGTCGCTGCGCAGGAAGAGCCGCTGGGCGTAGCCGAGAATGCTCGTGAGCGGATTGCTGAGTTCGTGCGCGATTCCGGCGACCATTTGGCCGAGCGCGGCGAGCTTCTCGGTTTGCAATAGCTTCGATTGGAAGACGCGCTGCGCGGTGAGGTCGCGATAGATTTCGACGCGGCCGAGGCGCTCGCCGTCGGCGCTGAAGATCGGGCGACTGGCTCGTTCGAGCACCCGCGGCACCGGTCGCAAAAATTGAATTTCGTCGCGAACGCCGCTGTCGGCTCCGCGCGCGAGTTCGCGCCACCGATTGGCAAACTTTTCGGGCTCTGCCGCCTGGTCGGCCATGCGCGAGATCAAGGCATTCAACGTCGTGACGTGCGACGCTTCTTCAGGGGCGAAGCCGACAATCTGAGCGAAGCGGCTGTTCATCACTTGGATTTCATGTTGAGCATTGAAGAGCACGACGCCCTCTTCGAGCCACTCGATGACATTGTGCAGTTGGGTTTCGCTGCGATGCGGCTGCGGCGGCACTGGCACAACTTCCAATGCTTCGAGCGTGACTGCGGCAAGCTCTGCCCCGGGCGTATCGGTAAGCGAAATCGGATGAAGACGAACGGCGGCGCCACTGCGAAGACGGGCCCGCTCAGTGTCATCGTTGAGGTAGCGATTGTGTCGCGGCTTCGATTGAACGCGTTGCAGCCAAGCCTCAACCTTCGGCTGATCCGGCGCTTGAAACAATTCGGAGAATCGCGGCTGGCGAGCGGAGTCGGATAATTCTGGCCGATTTTTGCCGTGCGCATCGTTGCAGTGGGCACTTTGGCCAAGTAAATCGCACGCACCGCGGCTTAGTGCACCGATCCGGCCGTTGCTTTCCACAATGATTTTCGTCGCTTCGTCGCTCTCAAGAATCGCTCGCTGCCTCTCGCGTTCGAGCGAGAGCGTGGCGATGCAGTGACGTTGCGAGAGCGCAGTCGCCGCGAGTTCGCCGCGTAGTTCAAAACGTTCGACGGCGCCGTGCATCGCCGGTCCGGGCCGAAATCCCGCAACAAGCGTACCGACAGGTTCGCGAGAAATCAGAAGCGGAATCGCAACGATGCGCGCGACGTCGGCACGCGGCCACAGAAGTCCGGAACCACTGGTGACGATGAGGGTGTCGCGCGCGTCCAAAGCACGTTGCCAGATGTTCGCGAGCGGCAAGCTGTCCATCGCGTGCAGCCACGCTGAGTCGCCACTCTGCCAAACAGGCGCGACGCGACGACGGGCATCCTGTTTCGTAGCAAAGGATGAACGCACGTCGGCAGATCGACCCGCGTCATGTGAAACGCAATCGAGATGCAGGTCAGAACCGGCTCGCATTCGCAACATTGCGAACACGGCTCCGAGCCCGTCGCCGCCCGGCGCCGTCTCCGTGCACCCGTCGAGTATCCGCGTGAGGATCGAATCGATCGGTCCGCTGGCAGCCAGCTCCGCCAGAAGGCGGCTCGTCGCGTTCAAGTCGGCCTGCCGCTGGCGCGCGAGCCGGCGCTCCTCTTCAAGTTCAATTGCCAGCGCTAGTTCCGCTGACACCGACTCGATCATAGCGAGCGGTAAAGCGGCGTGCTTTCGCCGGGTACCGGCTAGAAGCACGCCGTGCAGACGCCCTCGCACCTCGACCGGCGACCATACGGCCCGATGAAGCTCCAGGAGCGCGCCGAGCATGAGCTGATCGCGCGTGCCGTCAAGGACCTGCTCCACGGAGCAACCACCTGTAAGGGGCTCGAGGGACGGCAGCCCTTCGAGGGAGAGCCGCCCCCATTCCGCCGGGGTACCGTCTCCGCCTCGCTCTGACACGACGCCGCGGAAAAGCGCGAGTCCCCGCGGCGAACGCGTGTCGATTTCACCTTTATCGATCCAGACACCGGCGCGGTCCACTGCAGAGCCCGCGAGCAGCGCTTGTAGCGCGCCTCGCACCAAGTCGGCCTCGCCGGTTCCCGGCAACTGAGCCAGGCGAGCGACCTCGCCTGCCCTTTCGTCGCGCTGATCTTGCTTTCGACCGAATCTCATACAATTTCTTACTTACGTAGTTCTACGGTCCGCGAAATACAGTCATAAACTACCGCGTAGTTTACGGACTTGACAGCCAATGCATCAGTATGCCCATCCCTTTGATCGGCGATTGACCCGTGGATTCAATAAGTTAGAAATCGGAACAGTGGAGGCGAGCTCTCAACGAGATTCCATGTCGAGATTCAAGAACGGAGGAGGTGCCGAAGTGGGCCGGTAAAAGGGACGAGAACTGTATCAGATTGGAACAGTGTCAAACGGACCCCGACTTTGTCACCAGCTATCTGTTCCAGCTGAATCGCAGAACCATGAGGCGAGGGCAAATTCATTTGAACGACCGCGGACTGGCTCAATCGGACTAGATGTTCAGCGTCGGCGCAAACCCCGGCGCCTTGCGCACCTTCGTCGCCTGCTCAAACGCGTACGCGACGCGTAGCAACACCGGCTCGCTCCAAGCGCGCCCGAAAAAGCTGATCCCCACTGGCAGCCCATGCACAAATCCGGCTGGAACCGTAATATTCGGATACCCCGCCACCGCCGCCGTGCTCGAGCTTCCGCCGCCGAACGAATCGCCATTAATATGGTCGGTCAGCCATGCCGGGCCACCCGTTGGCCCGACCAACGCGTCGAGGTTGTTCTTGTCCATCGTCGCGTCAATTCCCTCTTTGCGCGCCAGATCCCGCGCCTTCGCGACCGCATCGAGATATTCCTGCGTGGTCAGCGGTCCCTTCTCATCCGACTTCAAAAAGGTGTCCTGCCCGAAATAGGGCATTTCCTTCGAACTGTTCTTCTCGTTGAACTCGATGATTTCTTTCAATGTCTTCACCGGCGCGTTCGGACCGAGCTTCGCCAAGTAAGCATTCAAATCGGCCTTCAACTCATAAAGAAAAATCGTGAACTCCGACTCCCCGAACTTCCCCGCCGACTCAATCGTCGCCGGATCAACCAAAATCGC
>DATAMU010000482.1:0-4586 GCA_036266605.1 Candidatus Acidiferrum sp.
CCAGTGTGCGTGGGGTGGGCGGACGTAGACGACGGCGTGGTGGACGTTGGCGCGGAGCGAAGGCAAGACTTCGACGGATTGGATCCAACGGTCTTCGTTGAAATGTGTGGGAACGATTTCGTAGGTGTAATCCACGTCGCCGTCTTTGGGGATGGCGACGCCGCGTGTCATCGGGAAGATTTGGTCGGGCTGAGGGATGGTCCAGGACTCGGACCAATGGATGGGCTGCGGCGCGTCTTTTGAGTCGCCGGCGGGCGCGCCGGATGCGGACCATGCGACTAACGTGGCGATTTGTTGCGGCGTGAGAGATGGATCGTTGGAGAAATGGCCGATGCCGGGGACGGCGAACCACGGCGGCATCGACTTGCTCTTTGTAGAGGCAGAGATTGCGGCGGCGTAAGTTTTTGCTTGGGCATAGGTTTGCAGAGCCATGGGAGCGATCCCGCCGGAGCGATGGCAGATTTCGCAGTGCTGCTGCAGGATTGGCGTGACGTCACGATAAAACGTAGGAGTGGCGACGGGCCCGGCTGATTCTGACTTTGCGTTTGGGCGAGCACGCACAGCGAGCGAGAGGAATGCGAGCGCACTGAATAAAGACGTGGCGAACATCACCCACTTCGTGTTCGCGCGATTGGAAGTGCTAGTGTTCATGCGGTCTATTGCGAAGCAAGTGTATCGGTGATAGTTTTCCGCTCGCGAGAATTATCCCGCCTCCGCCTTTGCGGACACGTAAGGACAAACAATACTTATGAACGTTCAGCAAGACCCAGCCGATCCGGCTTGTCGGAATCGATTTGCTTTTTCGTGTTGTCGCACTCAATTCAGTTTCACTTCGATCATCGCATTTCTTTCGATTCTCTTCTGCCTCGCGAGTTGCCCCCTCGCGTCGGCGCAGACCGCGCCTGCGAACGACGCTGGCGGTAAGTGCCCGCCCGAGACACGAAAAGACTCGGTCGTGGACGTGCTTCACGGCGTTTCCATTCCCGATCCGTACCGCTGGCTGGAAGATCAGGATAGCGCCGAAACGCGCGCGTGGCTCGAGGCGGAAAATCGCTGCACGGAAGCGGCGCTGCGCTCGGTGCCGGGCCGCGACCAAATCACGAAGCGGCTCGCTGAACTTCAAAAGACGGATTCCTACGGCACGCCGTTGCAGCGGCAAGGCGACTATTTTTTTGACAAGCGTGCGGCGGGACAGGATTTGTACGTGGTTTGCCGGCGGCATGGGCTTAACGGAGCCGACGAAGTGCTGCTCGATCCGCAGGGAATGAGCGCGGACCATTCGACAAGTATTGTGCTGCGCGCAGTTTCGGATGATGCAGCGACCGTGGCTTATGGTGTGCGCGCGGGTGGAAAAGACGAAGTCACGGTGCGTTTTTTCGATGTGAAGAGCCGCAAGGATCTGCCGGACGTTCTGCCACTGGCGGATTATTTTTCATTGGATTTCGAACCGAATGGACGCGGCGTTTATTATTCGCGAACGACCGAGGGCGGACCTCGGGTGATGCATCATGTGATGGGCAGCGACCCGGCCGGTGATACCGAAATATTCGGCAAGGGGTTCGGTCCAGAAAAGATTATTCAGTCGCAAGTCTCGCGCGACGGGCGCGATTTGCTGATCGTGATTTTCTATGGATCGGGCAGCACGCGGACGGATGTCTATTTCAAGGATTTGGCGAATAACGCGCCTGTGCAGCCGATCGTGAACGACACGGAATCTCTGTTCATGGGCGAAGTCGAAAACGGCAAAGCGATTTTGGGAACGAACTGGAAAGCGCCGAAGTGGCACATCTATTCGGTCGATCTCAAGAATCCGGCACGCGGTGCGTGGAAGGAAATCGTGCCGGAGAGCGATGCGCCGTTCGAAAATGCCGCGCTGTTTGGCGGGAAAATTTACGTGCAGTATGTGCGCAATGTCGTGTCGCAGGTAAAGATTTTCGATTTGGATGGCAAGCCCGTGGGAGAAATTCCGCTACCTTCGCTTGGCGCGATTTCGGGTTCGAGCGGCAGCTGGGATTCGAACGAGATTTTTCTGTCGTTCGAATCGTTCAATATCCCAGCCACGATCTATCGCTACGACATTCGCACCGGCGCGCTAAAACCGTGGGTTACGCCAAAGGTGCCGATCGATTCGAACGCGTACACGGTCGAGCAGGTTTGGTACGAATCGAAAGACAAGACGCGCGTGCCGATGTTTCTTTTCTACAAAAAGGGGATGGTGAAAAACGGCGCGACGCCCGTCTGGATGACGAGCTACGGCGGTTTTGACGTGAATCTGACGCCTACGTTCTATCCGCCGGCCGTTGCCTGGGCGGACGCGGGTGGCATCCTGGCGCAGCCGAATATCCGCGGCGGCGGCGAATTCGGTGAAGCGTGGCACCAGGCCGGCATGATGGAGAAAAAGCAAAACGTTTTCGACGACTTCATCGCGGCAGGCGAGTGGCTGATCGCGAATCACTACACCAATTCAAGCAAGCTGGCGATTGAAGGTGGCAGCAATGGCGGTTTGCTGGTCGGCGCTTCGCTGACGCAGCGGCCCGACTTGTTTCGCGCGGTGGTTTGCGAATACCCGCTGCTCGATATGCTGCGTTTTCAGAAGTTTATGAAAGGCTCGTTCTGGGTGCCCGAATACGGGTCGGCGGACGATCCGGAACAATTTAAATATCTGTTGAAGTATTCGCCGTACCAGAATGTGAAGGACGGGACCGCGTACCCGGCGGTGCTGTTTATCACCGGCGACGGGGACACGCGCGTTGCGCCGTTGCACGCTCGCAAAATGGCGGCACGGCTCCAGGCGGCAAATTCGTCGCGCCATCCGATTTTGCTTCTATACGATACGAAGTCGGGCCATTCGGGTGGGCGCCCGCTTTCGAAGCAGATTGAGGAAGAAACAGACGCGATCGCGTTCGTTATGTCGCAACTCGGCGTCGCACAGCGCTAGCAACTCCGCCGACAGGTGAGCCAGTCGTTCGGCCTCGATTGCTTGGCCTTACGCTAGCGGGCAATTTCCTTTATAATGTCTCGTTTGACTAACCAGCCTTGATCATGTTGGAGCTTTCAGGAAATGGCATCTGAAGACAGGCAGCAACTTTTCTCCCGCATCCTCTTGGGCGCGGTCGTACTCGTCCTGGCGGGAGGTATGCTCCTCTATCTCGTTCCCAGCATGCCCGGCAACGGGAGCGACGCCGCCACCTCGACCGATACTGTCGCCACAGTCGGCAGTGAATCGGTCAGCATGCTCGACGTCCGGCAGCAACTCGCCGAGATCGAACAGCGCAACCAGGTGCCGAAAGCGCTCGAATCCCTCTATGCGCAGCAAATCCTGAAACAGCTCGTCTTCCAGAAAGAAATTGAGTTCGAGGCCAAACGGCTTGGCGTTCACGTTTCCGACGAAGAGCGGGCGGAACGCATTCGCCAGTTCCTGCCGACCGCCTATGACGGTGGCAACTTTGTCGGCATGGATCGTTACGCAGCCGAAGTGCAGACTCGCTTCCAGATGACGGTTCCTGTGTTCGAGGAGCAGATTCGCCAAGGCTTGCTGCTGGAGAAGTTTCGCAAGCTTGTTACCGACGGTATCAGCGTCGGCCCGGCCGAATTGAAAGACGAATTTCTATACAAGAACGAAAAGATCAAGCTCGATTACGTTCTGATCAAGCCGGAAGACTTGTCGGCGAAGATCAATCCGGACGAAGCGGAAATCAAGGCTTCCTACGAGAAGAACAAGGCCAAGTACGTGGTGCCTGAAAAACGCATCGTGCGCTACGCGCTGGTGGATGTGAACCAGATCCGGCAGCAGACACAGGTGTCCGACGACGAGTTGAAGGCGCAATACCAGGCTGACATCCAGCAATATCAGGTTCCGAACCGCGTTCACGTCGATCACATCTTGCTGATGACCGTAGGCAAGACGCCCGCCGAGGTTGACGAAATCAAGGCCAAGGCCGAAGACGTACTGAAACAAGCCAAGAAGGGCGGCAAGTTCGAGGATCTGGCCAAGAAGTATTCGGAAGACCCGGGAACCAAAGACAAGGGCGGCGACCTCGGCTGGATCACGCAAGGCCAGACCGTCCCGGAGTTCGAAAAGGTGGCGTTTACCCTGCCTAAGGGCGAGATTTCCGACCTCGTGAAGACCCAATACGGCTTCCACATCATCAAGGTCCTCGACAAAGAAACAGCCCACACAAAGACCTTCGACGAAGTGAAGGATCAGATTCGCGCGCCGATGATGCTTCAGAAGGCCGACAAGACCGCGAGCGACATCGCCGACAAGCTTTCGACGCAGATTCGCCAGTCCAACAAGATGTCGTTGGATGATCTGGCGAAGCAGTACCACCTGACCGTCGGTGAGACGCGGCCGGTTTCTGCGACCGACCCGATCATTGAGCTTGGCAATTCGAAGGAAGTGAAGGACGCGATCTTCGGTCAGCGTCCCGATGAATTAAGCCTGCCAATTCACACCGACCGGGGCTTCCTGGTTTTGGCGGTTCGCGGCATTTTGCCGGCGCATCAGGGCACTCTCGACGAAGTGCGCGACAAACTCGTCGCCGATCTGAAGCAGGAAAAGAGCACCCAGCTCGCCCGCACCAAGG
>DATAMU010000483.1:0-8039 GCA_036266605.1 Candidatus Acidiferrum sp.
TTTACTCGTACCGCAGCGCCACCATCGGATCGACGCGCATCGCCCGCCGCGCCGGAATGTAGCTCGCCAGCAACGCCGCCGCCAGCACGATCCCGATCACCGCTGCATACGTCGCCGGATCAGTCGGCTTCACTCCAAACAACATGCTCGTCAGCAGCCGCGTAACCGCCGCCGCGCCGGCAAACCCGATCACAATCCCCATACCGGCAAGCACCAGCGCCTGCCGCAAAATGAGTCGCAAGATCTCGCTCGGACTAGCGCCCAGGGCCATGCGCAACCCGATCTCGTTCGCCCGCTGCCCCACGACGTAAGACATCACGCCGTAGACTCCAGCGAGCGCAAGGCAAACCGCCAGCCCGGCAAAAATTCCCAGTAGCAGCGTCCGGAATCGCGGCGCCGCAATATTTTCCGCCAGCGCCTGCTCCATCGTCGAAAACTTCGCTGGCACATCGGGCGAAATCGTACGCATCTTCTCCCGCATCGCCGCGGTGATCACTCCGGGCTCCGCGTTGGTCCGCACAATCACGCGCATGTTCGTCGCCGGCTGCGGATGCTGCAAGTACGGCATGTAAATCTCGGCCTCCGGTTCGCTCGTAGGTCCTTGCTGCCGCACGTTGCCGACCACGCCGACAATCTTCATCGGCTTCATTGAATCGAGCCCGCAAAAAATCTCGCGCCCGATCGGATCCTCGTTCGGAAACGACCGCCGCGCCAGCGCCTCATTGATAACCGCCGTGAACGGCGCATCGTAACCGTCGGCGTCATTGAAATCGCGGCCGCTCTTCAACGGAATTCCCATCGTCGCAAACGCATCCGGCGTCACGACCGTGAAAATCGCATTCGGCCCGGTGATGTCGAAATTCGTCGGCAAATGATCGACAAAATAAATCCCATTCGAGCTCGTGTAACCCGGAACCATGGTCGTAGCGGCAGCGTTGCGCGCTCCCGGCAATGCCCGCAGCTCCGGCAAAAGCTGTGTGTAAAACCGAATGCCGCGCCTCGCCGAATCCAGATCGACCGCGGGCACGCTCGTCTCCGCCATGACAATCCGGTCCGAAGTGATTCCGAGTTCCACGTTTTGCAGCGCGACGAGGCTCTTGATGAGCAGGCCCGCTCCGGCAACCAGAATCACCGACAGCGCAATTTCCGCGACGACCAATCCCTGACGCATTCGATCGGCCAGGGTCCCGCCGCCAGCGCGCCGCACACTCTGCTTCAGCGCCGAATTCAGATCGACGCGCAAGACCTGCAGCGCCGGCGCGAGTCCAAACACGAGACTCGCAACGAGCGACAACCCGAATGCGAACAACAACACGCCTCCATCGATCCCCGTCTCGTTTAGCCGCGGCACATCGCCGGGAGCCAGAGCAACCAGCGTCTTCGCTCCCCAGTACGCGAGAATCACGCCGACGGCTCCCGCAACGAGTGCGAGCACAACGCTCTCCGTGACAAGCTGCCGCACAATTCGGCCGCGCCCCGCGCCGATCGCCGCGCGAATCGCGATCTCACGCGTTCGCCCAACGGCGCGCGCCAGCAGCATATTCGCCAGATTCGCGCACGCGATCAGCAACACCACGCCGACCGCTGCCAGCATCACCAGCAGCGTCAGCCGGTAGTCGCTCACCAAGAAATCGCGCAGCCGCACAACGCTCGCGCTCTTACTCTTGTTTGAGTCTGAATATTTTTCTTCGAGCCGCGCCGCGATCGCCGTCATCTGCGTCTGCGCTTGCGCCACATCGACGCCTTCTTTCAATCGCCCGACGACGCGATAGTTGTGCGCCGAACGCGATGGCGTCTCTTCACCAAAAATACTTTCTGTGATCCAGACATCCGTGTTCTCGGGAAATCGAAATCCCACAGGCATCACGCCAACGACATCGATCGTCTTTCCACCGACGCCGAGAGTTTTGCTGAGTGCGGCTTGCGCGTCACCGAAATTGCGTACGGCAAAGCCGTAACTGATGATCGCCGCTCCGGCGCTGCCGATTTTGACATCGTCCGCCGTGAATTTGCGGCCGACGACCGGCTCGATTCCAAAGCACTCAAAGAAATCCGAAGCGATCGCCGTCGCCATCGGAAATTCCGCGGTAGCGTTCGCGCCGCTGCCAACTGAGACTGGCATCTCGTAATTCGCGTAGATCGCCATACGCTCGAACGCCGTGCTCTGATCGTGCCAATCGTGAAAATCCGGCGCGGACACTTGCCCCATGTGCCCCGACTTTTTCCAGAGCGTTGCAACGCGAACGATCCGATCCGGCTGCGAATACGCGAGCGGCCGCAACAGCACCGCGCGCACAACGCTGAACATCGCCGTGTTCGCGCCAATCCCGAGCGCAAGAATCAGCACCGCCGTCAAAGTAAAGCCCGGATTCTTCAGCAACATTCGCACAGCAAACCGAAAATCCTGCGCGAACGATTCCAGCCAAGGCAAACTCCGCCGATCTCTCACGATCTCCTCCATCTGCGCCACGCCGCCCAACCGCATCAGCGCATCCCGTCGCGCCTCTTCCGCGCTCATTCCGCGCCGCAAATTTTCATCGATGTGCATCTGCAAATTGCTCTGCATCTCCGCCGCAAAATCCTGCTCCGCGTCTCGCCGCCGCCCCAAAAAATTCCCGAGCCGCAGAAACCACGCTCGAATCTCTCTCATAACCGCTCCTCCTCAATCGCGCTCACCGAGCGCCAGCCAACTCCAGAAATCGCGCAAGAAACATCCGAATGCCGCAACACCAGCGCGCGTCACCGGATGCTAAGACGCACCAACCTCTGCGAAATCCGCCAACGCTAGCGAGCATCATCGGGCGCCAGGAAACGCGCCAGGATCGAAGTCGCCTGCGACCACTCGCGCGCCTCGCGCGAAAGTTGCTTCCGCCCCGCGCGCGTCAGCCGGTAAAACTTCGCCTTGCGGTTGTTGTCCGACACGCCCCACTCCGAATCGATGTAGCCCTCCTGCTCCAACTTGAGCAGCGCCGGATACAGAGTGCCGTAGTTCACCGACAGCAAATCGCCACTGGTCTGCTCAATCCGCCGGGCGATGCCATAGCCGTGCAGCGGCCCCAGCATCTCCAGCGTTTTCAGCACCATCAGCGCCAGCGTCCCCTGCCAGACATCGGTTTTGTCGCCCATCGGTTCTCCCATCGGTCCCTTCTATGGCTTACCCATAGAAGCCTTCCAATTCACCTATTGGAATGCAATACGGAAGGCTCTTCACAAAAGTTCCGTGAATCTCACAGACGCTCAAAATACTGAATCGTCTGTAACTCCTCGGCACTCATCTCGACGTCGTGGACGGAACGCGCTCCGCACGGCGCGAACAGACAGGCGTCAGGCGCGTTCGTTGAGCCGAAGTTGCTCGACCGCGCCTTGACACTCCTGTAACTTCCCACTAGCCTCATCCGTCTACAACACCAACGTCCGGGTCCGCGTCCGCTACGCAACCCAACTGAGGGAGTCCCGAAATGCACCGTTTCCTGCGTCGAAGTTTGTCGTTTGCCATCGCAGTTGCCTCCACACTCGCGCCAATCGCTGCGATCGCGTTGTTGCTCAGCGCCGTGGTTGCGCGGCGAGCCGTGGCGCAGGGAGGCGAGCCGCAAACGTTTGCGATTCGCGGTGCAACCGTCGTGCCGGTCTCCGGGCCGCGCATCGAGAACGGCACCGTGATCATCGCGCACGGGGTAATCACTGCGGTCGGCAAGGACGTCAGCTTCCCGCAAGAGACGTGGGTGATCGACGGCAAGGGCCTCACCGTCTATCCGGGACTGATCGATTCGTTTACAGACGTCGGACTTGTCACGCCGCCGGGAGCGGAAGGCGCGCGCCCCGCCGCTCCGAACTCGCGCGGCCCCGAAGATCGCCCGGCATCGACACCGTGGCGCGATGCTGCCGGCGAAGCGACGCTGGCCGACAAGCGCATCGAAACATGGCGCGACGGCGGTTTCACTACCGTCGTCTCCGCGAACAAAGGCGGAGTTTTTCCTGGCCAAGCAGCACTGCTCGATCTGGGCGGCGAACGCAATGGCGATCTCGTGGTGAAATCGCCTGTCGCGATTCCAGTTACGTTACAGCCGCCTGGAAGCTTCGCCAGTTTTCCCGGTTCGCTGATGGGCACACTGGGCTACGTGCATCAGGTGTGGCTCGACACGGAATGGAGCGGTCGCGCGGAATCAATCTATGACAAGAATCCGCGCGGTGTGGCGCGTCCTCGCTACGACCGCACTGATTCTGCCCTTGCCGACGCACTCGAAGATCACGCCGTCGTTCTAATTCCCGCGAACACGACCATTCAGATTCGCCGCTCGTTCGAGTTGGCTGATCGGTGGCACGTTCCCGCTGTTCTCTACGGTGGACAGATGGGTTACGAAGTCGCCGACGAAATCGCCGCGAAGAAATTGCCGGTGCTGGTGAATTTGAAGTGGCCGGAAGCGGAAAAGGACGCTGATCCCGATAGAACTCCGACTCTGGAGACGCTGCGGTTTCGCGATCGCGCACCTTCCTCTCCAGCTGCCCTTGCGAAAGCGAACGTGAAGTTCGCGTTTTATTCGGGCGGCGCGACCAGCCCGAAAGACACGCTGAAAGCCGCGAAGAAATCGATCGACGCGGGACTGAGCGCCGACGCGGCGTTGCGCGCTCTCACATTGTCTTCCGCCGAAATCTTCGGTGTCTCCGATCGTCTCGGCTCGATTGAAAAAGGCAAAATCGCGAATCTCGTCGTCACCGACGGCGACATCTTCAGCGAAAAAACAAAGATCAAATACGTCTTCGTCGATGGCCGCAAGTACACAATTCACGAGCCCGAAAAACCAAAAGACCCGCCCAAGGGCGACCTGACCGGCAAATGGAAGCTCACGTTCACATCGCCGGAAGGACCGGACGAAGCCACAGCGAACATTTCAATGGCTTCTGACGGTTCGCTTTCCGGCACGGTCGAAAGCAAACACGGAAATTCCGACATCATCGACGGCAATCTGAGCGCCGATAAATTCACCTTCAAGATCAATCTTCCGATCGAAGACTCGCCGAGCGATGTGATTTTCTCGGGCACATTCGACGGCAAAACGATGAAAGGGAACATTCACGTGGCCACCGTCGGCGTTGATATCGACTTCACCGGAGCAAAGCCGAACGAAAAATCAATCACCGCAGATGTCGATGCGAATGTAAGGAGCCCGCGATGAACAAGCGACTTGTCGCAGCACTTACTGCCGTCGTTGCAGGAACTCTCGCGCTGACCGCGTCGAAGCTGTTTGCTGCGCAGCCGAACGCGGCGCCAGCGCTTGAGGCGGCTCCGATCATCCTGATTCAAAACGCAACTATCCTCACCGTTTCGCACGGCACGATCGAGCATGGCTCCATCCTTATTAAGGATGGAAAGATCGCGGAAGTCGGTGGCGATTCGTTAAAGGCTCCAAAAGATGCGCAAGTCATCGATGCGAATGGGCAGTTCGTGATGCCGGGCATCATCGATTGCCATTCGCACATCGCCATCGACGGCGACGTGAATGAGGGCAGCATCGCGGTCTCGTCGATCGCGAACACCGCCGATGTGCTGAATCCCGACGACATCGATATTTATCGCGATCTCGCGGGCGGCGTGACGACGGCGAATATCCTTCACGGAAGCGCGAATCCGATCGGTGGACAAACGGTCGTAATCAAGCTGCGCTGGGGACAGCCTGCCTCCAAGCTGCCGTTTGAAGGCGCGTTGCCAGGAATCAAATTTGCGCTCGGCGAAAATCCCAAGCACTCCAATTTTGGCGGCCGCGGGCGCGAAGCTCGCTATCCTGCGACACGCATGGGTGTCGAAGAAACGATTCGCAGTGCGTTTTCTGAAGCGCGCGATTACAAAGCGAAATGGGACGACTACAACAAGCGTTCGTCAGCCGGCGAGAAAAATCTGATTCCGCCCCGTCGCGATTTGCGGCTCGATCCCCTCGTCGAAGTCCTGGAAGGGAAGCGTTACGTACACTCGCACTGCTACCGCGAAGATGAAATCCTGATGCTGCTGCGGGTGGCGAAGGAATTCGGATTCAAAGTGCGCACGCTGCAACACGTTCTCGAAGGATACAAAGTGGCGGATGAATTGGCCGCGGCCGGGGTGGGCGCCTCGACGTTCTCCGATTGGTGGTCCTACAAGGAAGAAGCGTGGAACGCGATTCCTTACAATGCAGCGCTCATGACGAAGCGCGGTGTAATCGTTTCGATCAACTCGGATGATGCGGAGGAAGCGACGCATCTCAACCAGGAAGCCGCGAAAACGATCAAGTTTGGCGGCCTCTCGCACGATGAAGCGCTGAAACTGCTCACCATCAATCCCGCGGTGCAACTCGGGATCGACAAGCGCGTCGGTTCGATCGATACGGGCAAGGACGCCGATCTGGTTATTTACAATCACGATCCCCTGAGTGCGTATGCCGTCGTGCAAAAGACACTGGTGGATGGCCGCGTTTTGTTCGATCGACAGAAAGACATTGCCGGTCGCTCGAATCTGGAAAAGGAAAAGAAAGCGCTGATCGAGAAGGAAAAGAAACAGCAGAAGGACGAGAAGAAATCGGACGCGAAACCTGGCGATAAGAAGCCGGATGAAAAGGCGAAGCCGCAAAGCGCAGCCGTGTTGGGAGGTGCGCTGTGAAGCTCAGCCTCCTATCGCGCATGACAGCAACCGCAGCGACGGTCGCGTTTGGCGCCGTGGCCTTCGCACAGCAGGAACCGGCGACGACGATCGCCATCACTCACGCAAAGATTTTCACGCTGGCGGGCGCGCCGATCGAAGACGGCGTGTTGGTAATCAAAGATGGAAAAATCGCGGCGGTCGGCACCAACGTTGACGTGCCGTCGGGCGCGCAAGTAATCGATGGCAAAGGCTTGCAGGTTTATCCGGGGCTATTCGATCCGGTCACACAAATCGGTTTGAGCGAAATCTCGGCGGTTAGCGCGACGGTGGACACCACGGAAACCGGCAAAATCAATCCGGACGCGGTTGCCGCCGACGCCGTTCTGCCGTCGAGTGAACACATTCCAGTGACGCGCGCGGCGGGCATCACCGAAGTTCTGGCTGTTCCGGCGAGCGGAGGATTCGACTCGCGCGGCGGAGCGAATCTGTTTGGCGGCCAGGCATCCGCGATTCATCTGGCCGGGTGGACGATCAACGACATGCTCATCAAGAAGAGCGTCGCGATGGTGATCGACTGGCCGACGATCGACACCGAAACGCTCGACTTCTCGACGTTCACGCGCAAGCAGAAGCCTTACTCCGAAGCAAAGCAGGAATACGACAAGCAGGTCGATGAACTTTCGGACTGGCTCGACAACGCGCGTCATTACGCGGTTGCGTGGGGGCACGGCGGCCCGGCGGAATATCAGCGCGACTTGAAGCTGGAAGCGCTCGTCCCAGTGATTCGCGGCGAGCTTCCTGTTTTGGTTTTTGCCAGCCGCGCGCGAGAGATTCGCAATGCCGTGGAATTCTGCGACAAGCAAAAAATCAAAATGATCCTTGCCGGCGGAGCGGAGTCGTACAAAGTGAAGGATCTGCTGCGCTCGAAGAATATTCCGGTGATTTTGCAGCCGACACTGACGGAGCCGCTCAACGAAGACGATCCTTACGATCGTTCGATGACGACCGCGGCGGAACTTGCCGATGCTCATGTTAAGTTCGCGTTTGGCAGCTTCGACAATTCATTCGCGCGGCGGCTTGGTCAGCAAGCGGCCAACGCGGTCGCTCACGGACTCGCTTACGACGAAGCGCTCAAAGCGGTGACGATCTATCCGGCGCAAATCTTCGGGTTGGCGGATCAAATCGGCACGCTCGAGAACGGCAAGATCGCCAACGTTATCGTGACCAACGGCGATCCGCTCGAGTTGACCACTGACGTTCGCTATCTCTTTATCAAAGGGCAGCTCACGTCCACCGACAACAAGCACAAAGCGGAATACGAAAAATATCTGAATCGGCCCAAGGCGAAGTAGCGACTAGCAAGGCGCTTTGGACAATATTGGAACAAACGTGCGGACATGGGGCGCAGCAGTGCTGCGCCCGTACATAA
>DATAMU010000484.1:0-3685 GCA_036266605.1 Candidatus Acidiferrum sp.
CGACGGAACTGAATACGAGCTTCCTGCTGGAATCGACCGGGCACTCGCCGATTACTTGCAACGCCAGCGTTTGCAAGTCAGCGCGCAAGACGTTCGACGACAACGATAACCGCCGGATCGAATATGGCACCGGAGCGCCGGTGATTCGATTGTCCACGGTGAATGGACCGGTGACGGTCAGCGCGCTCTAGTTCGAAGTTCGAGAGGCTTTCGTTCGCGGTGGCCCGGGCTTCCGGAATTTGATTCTCGATTTCGAGGTTCGGAAGTAAGATTCCGAGCATGTTGCTGGAAGATCGGGTCGGTAAGCCAACCACAGAAGCCGCAGCAGAACGGCTGGCGCTTGAGCTTTACGGTTTGCACGTTGCGGCGAAAGCGCTGCCCGGCGAATACGACGACAATTTTCATTTGAAGACGAGGCCCGCCGGGGCGAACGGCAAGCCTCAGCCGGCTCTCGTTTCCCCACCCACGTCCACTCCAGAATTGGAAGCAGTCGAGAGCAAACTCGATCATGCGGCGGAGCATTTGGCCGACGTGAATGAAGCGAATCCGAGCGAATCGCCGGCCGCGTTCGATGCCGATGCTGAATTGTCGGATGACGCATTCGAGCCGGATAAACATTCGGCGAACGTATTCGACATCGGGACTGCTCAGGCTTCGGCGCCCGAACCGACTTGGCAGCCCCCGGCCGGGACGGATTTTGTTCTGAAGGTGATGCATCCGGCACGCGGGTCGTCGCTGATCGATTTGCAGGCGTCCGCGTTGCAGCATCTGGCGCAGCGCGCTCCACAAATTGGATTGCCGCGAGTTTGTCTCAACAAAAATGGCGAAGCGTTTTCGGCGATTACCGCTTCTGATGGATCGACGCGACTGGTCTGGCTGCTCACCTATATTCCCGGCACGTTGATGGCACATGCGAATCCGCATTCGGCCGAGATGCTGCGTAGCCTCGGCGAATTGCTGGGCGAGTTGAGCACGGGGCTGACGCATTTTTCCCACGCTGCGGCGAAGCGCGAGTTGAAATGGGATTTCGAGCGTGCGGGATGGATTCGCGATCATCTCGATCAGATCGCCGATCCTGAGCGGCGTGCTCTGATCGAAAAATTTATCGCGTTGTACGACAGCGACGTTGTGCCGGTGATGAGCCGTTTGCGGCGGAGCGTCGTCTATGGCGACGCGAACGACTACAACGTGCTGGTCGGCGAGGCGATGACGCAGCCGCGGCGCGTCGTCAGCGTTTTCGATTTTGGCGATATGCACGAAAGTTTTACGGTGTCGGAAGTCGCGACCGCGGCGGCGTATTCGATTTTGGGGAAGAAAGAGCCGCTACGCGCCGCGGCCGCCGTATTGAGCGGCTACTATTCGCGATTTTTGCTGACCGACGTGGAAATGTCGGTGTTGTATCCGCTGATCGCGATGCGGCTGGCGGTCAGCGTGGTGAATTCGGCGATTCGCGCGAGCGTGAAGCCCGACGATGCGTACGTCACGATTACCGAGGAGCCGGCGTGGGAAGCGCTTACGCGGCTCGCGCAGGTGCATCCGCGATTCGCGCACTACATGTTTCGCGAAGTTTGTGGTTTGCAGCCGGTGCCGAAGGCGAGCGCGGTGCGAAAGTGGCTCGCGGCTCATGCGACTTCGGCGGCGCCTTTGCTGGACGTCGATCTGCGCGTGACTTCGCCGGTCGTGTTCGACCTCAGCGTCGGCAGCGCATTTCTGGGCGCCGATCCTGCGGCGAGCGAAAGCGAAAAGCTGAATGACGCGATCTTTGGCGAGCTGCGCAAAGCGAAATTGAGTGTTGGCGTCGGGCGCTACAACGAGCCGCGGCTGATTTACAACTCGGCGCTGTTTGGCGCGACGGACAATCCGACGGATGAGCGGCGGACGATTCATCTTGGCGTCGATTTGTTTGTTTCAGCAGGGAGTTCGGTTTATTCGCCACTGAACGGGGTCGTGCATGCGTTTGCGAACAATCCGGAGCGGTTGGACTACGGCCCGGTTGTGATTTTGCGCCATGGGCCTGGCGGAGGCGAAGAATTTTTCACGCTGTATGGACATTTGAGCCGCGAGTCGCTTGGCAAGTTGAAGATTGGGCAGTCGATGGTGAAGGGCGAACGCGTTGGACGTGTCGGCGCCATGACGGAGAACGGCGGCTGGCCGCCACATCTGCATTTTCAAGTGATTACAGACTTGCTGGATCGCGGGACGGATTTTCCAGGCGTGGCGCAGGCGGCGGAGCGCGGCGTGTGGGCGGATCTGTCGCCGAATCCGAACTTGCTGCTGCGCATTGCAGCCGAACGGATTGTTGCGGATGACAAAGATGTCGCGGACACACTGACGGATCGCGAGCGAGTGCTCGGAGGGAATCTGAGTGTGTCGTACCGGCGTCCGCTGAAAATCGTGCGCGGGTGGAAACAGTATTTGTACGACGACACGGGGCGGGCGTATCTCGACGTGTACAACAACGTGCCGCTGGTGGGGCACAGTCATCCGCGCGTGGCGCGGGCAGTGGCGGAGCAGGTTACGCTGCTCAACACGAACACCCGATATTTGCACGACAACGTGGTGCGGTATGCGGAGCGGTTGCTGGAGCTGATGCCGGCGACGCTGCGCGTTTGCTATTTCGTGAATTCGGGCAGCGAAGCGAACGAGCTCGCGATTCGCATGGCGCGCGCGTACACCCGGCGCGAAGACGTGATCGTGCTCGAGCATGCGTATCACGGGCACACGAGTTCGCTGATCGATCTGAGTCCTTACAAATTCAATGGACCGGGGGGAGTAGGGCGCAAGCCGTGGGTTCATGTTGCCCCGATTGCGGACGACTATCGCGGCCCATATAAGCGCGGAGAAGCGGGAATTGGCGGGAAATACGCGGAGTGCGTTGGCGACGTGATCGATCAAGCGCGTTCGAATGGGCGAGAGATTGCGGCGTTTCTCGCGGAGACGCTGCCGAGCGTTGCGGGACAGATTGTTTTTCCGGCGGGTTATCTGGACGGCGCATATCAGCGCGTGCGGGCCGCCGGCGGAGTTTGCATTGCGGACGAAGTCCAGGTTGGATTTGGGCGGCTGGGCACGCATTTTTGGGGATTTGAGACGCAGGGTGTCGTGCCCGACATCGTTGTGCTTGGGAAGCCGATCGGCAACGCATTTCCGCTCGCGGCCGTGGTGACCACGCAGGCCATCGCGGCGTCGTTCGCCAATGGGATGGAGTTTTTCAGCACGTTTGGCGGCAATCCGGTTTCGTGCGCGGCGGGGATTGCGGTGCTGGACGTTTTGCGCGAAGAGAAATTGCCGGAGAATGCGCTGAAGGTTGGGGAGCATTTGCTGAAGCGCTTGCGCGGGTTGCAGGAGAATCACGCGGTCGTCGGCGATGTGCGTGGATCCGGATTGTTCCTTGGCGTCGATCTCGTGCGCGATCGCGATTTGCGTGCTCCGGCGACGGCGCAGGCCGACTACATTGTGAATCGGTTGCGCGAGCGCGGCGTGCTGGCGGGCACGGATGGTCCGGGACACAACGTCATCAAGCTGCGGCCGCCGCTGGTTTTTTCGAAGGCCGATGCGGATCTGTTCGTCGATACGCTGGATTTGGTGCTGACGGAGGATGCGGCGCAGGTGCCGCGAGCGCAAAAGCAGGCGGGAATGGCGGCGCAAGCGTAGCGCGGGTCTCCATGGACGCAACGATTCTGGCTTT
>DATAMU010000485.1:0-5866 GCA_036266605.1 Candidatus Acidiferrum sp.
GTTCCGGCGGCCAAGCCGGTTTTTGTTGTGCGTGCTTGCACTGACTGGGATGTTCATCGCTGCCCAGACGTTGCTGATGGTATCGCCCAAGGGTTATGCCAGCGCGTTTCACTATTCGCTGCACACCATCACGACGAACCTGATCTATTACGGCAAATGCCTCTCTTACGTTTGGGCCAACGGATTCAACAAAGGGGTGCAGATCGTGTTTGCGCTGCTGTTCACCGTGGCGGCTGCGTTGGGCTTCTTGAAGAGTTTGTGGCGCGAACGCGGCGTGAAAGAGTTTTATCTGCTGGGATATGTCTGTGTGCTGCTTGCATGGAATTCTGAAATCGGGCTTCGCGGCTTGCTGCCGATCCTGCCGCTGTATTTTTTTTATGGCGTACGGGAATGGATTCGATTGTGTGAGGCGAGGTTACCGGTTCGACTCATTGCGGCGGGGACGCTTATTGGATTGGCGACACTGAGCTACGCTGGAGAAATTAGGCATCAAAGCACGCTTCCTGCGGAACCGAATGTCGCCGATGCGGATGCTGCGAAAATGTTTGCGTTTGTACAACAGCACACGAAGCCAGAGGATTTGTTGGTCTTTCCGAAACCGCGGACCTTGGCCCTATTTACGGGTCGGCGGGTCGCAGCGCTGAGTCCAGAGCAGAGCGAGACGCAGTCGTTGGCATTCCTGCGAGCGTGTCACGCGACTGTTTTGATTGATGCCGACTGGAGTGCGGTCAGAGTGAATGGTGAGTCGGCGGAACTCGGAGGGCAGGAGATTTTCCGCGCGGGTGCGTATCACGCGTATCGCCTAAACTCGACAGCGAACGCCGGAAATTGAGTTTGAGAATTCGACGAGTGGAAAGCGGCTTGTGGTCTTGAGCAGCAGATGAACGGGGAATGAACCGACTTCGATGCTAACGATTGGTGTCAACTATTCGCAAATGCACGATTCGTCGGCGTGCATCGTGCGCGATGGTGAACTGCTCTTCGCGGTGGCGGAAGAGCGCATCAGCCGCGTGAAGCATGATGCGCGATTTCCAGTGCACGCGATCGAGGCGTGCCTTGGCTTCGCGAACGTGCGCGCCGATCAGGTCGATGAGGTTTGCTTCGGATGGCAAACGGCTGGGCCGGTATTCCGCCACGATTTAAAGATGTATGGAACTGGGCAATGGCCGGCGACCTATCTCAATGTTTTGAATTCCTCGCGGCATTTTTTGAGCATGTGGCATCAGGAATCAGGTGCGCGCGTGTTTGAGCGCACGTTTGGAACGTCGTCGAAGCCTCGAATGCGATTTGTAGATCACCACCTCGCGCACGCGATCAGCGCTTACGGCTATTCCGGATTCGACGATGCGGCGATCGTCGTGATGGACGGACGCGGAGCGTGGGAAGCGACGTCGATCTGGCATGGGAAAAGTGGCCGGATCGAACATGTACAGACGATTCCCTTCCCGAACTCGATCGGCGTCTTCTATAGCGCGTTTACTGAGTATCTGGGATTTGTGCCGAACAGCGACGAGTGGAAGGTGATGGGGCTGGCGCCGTATGGCGAGCCGGGCGTGAATCTCGATGCGTTCATCACGCCTGAAACGATGAACGGGACGCCGTATCACGTGCACACGAAGCGGATCAACGGCGGACGAAACGGAGCGGTAGCAGGAATTGCGGCGGCGCTGGGTACGCCTCGCGTGGCGGAGAGCGAGATCGAGCCGCGACATAAGAACATCGCGTTCGCGGTACAGGACTATTGCGAGCGGGCGATGATGAGCGTGGTGCGGGCGGCGCTGCGCAAGACAAACAGCAAGAATCTTTGCCTCGCGGGTGGCGTGGCGCTGAACTCGAAGGCGAACGGCAAGATATCGGCGGCGGGCATCGCTGAGAATTTGTTTGTGCAGCCGGCGGCGTCGGATGACGGCGTGGCGCTTGGCGCGGCGCTCGCGCCTTATCTCGATCGCGGCGGACGCTTGCCGAATCGGGCAATGCGGCACGCGTATTTCGGGCCGTCGTTTGACGACAACGCGATTGAGACTGCGCTGAAGACCTACAAATTAAGGTACACGCATCTGAGCGACCCCGCGGCGGCTGCGGCGCAGCTGTTGACCGAAGGCAAAATTCTCGGGTGGTTTCAGGGACGGATGGAGTTTGGTCCGCGCGCCCTGGGGGGAAGATCGATTTTGGCCGATCCTCGCGATCCGGAGATGACGTCGAAGGTGAATAATGCGGTGAAGTTTCGCGAGTGGTGGCGGCCGTTCGCGCCCTCGATGAAGCGTGAGGCGGCCGGAGAGTTTGTGGAGAGCGCGACGGATTCGCCGTTCATGATTTTAACGGCGCAGGTGCGGCAGGAAAAACAGAATGTGATTCCGGCGGTCACGCACGTGGATGGCAGTGCTCGGCCGCAGACGGTGGAGCAGACGGCGAATCCGGTCTATTGGCGGCTCATCGATGAATTTGGAAAGCGCACGGGTGTGCCGGTCGTGATGAATACATCGTTCAATTTGCGAGGCGAGGCGATCGTGAATACGCCAACGGATGCGGTTCGAACTTTTTTTAGCTCGGGGATGGATGGGCTCGTGATCGGAAGTTTCTTGGTGGAGAAATAGGTGAACGCCGCAGAGGGCACGGTCGGACGGATTTTCCAGCGCCATTACGAGTCGCTGCGAGGAATAGGAAAGCTGCCAGTCGTCGGGCCGCTGCTGACTTGGGCGGCTGCTCGGGCAATACCTCGCGATTCGCGAACGTGGATGCAGGTGAAGAGTGGGCCAGCGGAGGGCATTTGGTTGAAGTTGAATCCGCGAACGGCTGGCGGAACCATCGCAGGAACGGGCGAGCGCCGGGAATTGGAAATCGTGCGAGAGCATTTGAAACCCGGCATGACCTTTTATGATGTCGGGGCGAATATCGGGATATTTTCGATGGTGGCGGCGCGAATCGTCGGTGCCGGCGGGCAGGTGGTTGCGTTTGAGGCTGACCCGGAGATTGCGGAACGATTGCGAGAGCATGCGCGGCGCAACTCGTTTGAGTGGGTGAATGTCGAGCAGAAAGCGGCGTGGCGCGAATCGGGCACGGTGATGTTTGAGCGGGTCGATACCAGCATCTCACCGGATCGTGGTGTTGGGCACGTTGTGCACTCGACGAACGCGCATGTCGTGACGCTCGATGCGATCGCTTTGGATGATTGCTCGCCGAAGTATCGGCCGCCGGACTTCATCAAGTGTGATGTGGAAGGCGCCGAGGGCGAAGTGTTTCAGGGCGCCCGCGGGTTGCTGGAGGAACAGCGGCCACGAGTGCTGTGCGAGATTCACAGTGAAAACAGCCGTCAGCTGGTATTGAGCGAATTCTCACGCTTCAATTATGTTTGCGAGAACTGTGATGAAAACCACATTCTCGCCCTGCCGAAATGAACTCCGATGTGGTTCTGCTGCTTGGGCGGAAGGATGAGCCGACCGACGCGGTTGAAGAATATTGCGAATACTTGTGCGCGGCGTTGAGCGATCGCTCGGTCAACGGCGAGATTGTTCGCGTGGCGTGGCATGAGCGCGGTTGGAAAGGCGCTCTCGATGAATTGCGGCGGAAGGCCGCGGGCTGGCGCGGGCGATGGGTCTTTCTTCAATACACCGCTTTGGCCTGGTCGGGGCGCGGATTTCCGCAGCGTGTGCAGAGCGTGCTCAGCGTACTGAGAAACGCGGGGACGCACGTTGGCGTCGTTTTTCACGACGTCGAGCCGTTCGCGGGAAAGCGTGCTGTCGATGTCTTGCGGCGGCAAGTGCAGGTGAGAGTCATGCGACTGATGTTGCGCATGGCCGATCTCGCGGTGTTCACGGTATCGCTGGACGTCGTCTCGTGGCTTAGGTCGCCGAGCAAGGCGGTCTTCATTCCAGTTGGCGCTAACCTTCCAGAAATTCGACGCGATCGCGTAGAAACAAATAATTCGGGAGTCACGCGAATCGCCGTCTACGGAATTACGGGAGGAGCAGCGGGCATCGAAGAATGCTCGGAGATTGCGAGCGCGCTGCGGTTCGCGGCGGGGCGGGGGGCGAAATTGGAATTGCACGCGTTCGGGCGGGGAGCGGCGGAGCGCGAAGCAGAATTGCGAGAGAAGTTGAAGGGTGTGTTGGTGACACTGCGTTTTGATGGCCTGTTGCCGGCAGAACGCGTCGCTTCTGCTCTTCGAAACGCGGATGCGATGCTTTTTGTGCGGGGGCCGATTTCCTCGCGCCGGGGCAGCGCGATCGCGGGAATCGCGTACGGCAAACCGGTAATTGCGTATCGAGGCAGAGAAACCGCAGCTCCCATCACGGAGGCTGGAGTTGTATTGGTGAATCGTGACAATCCTGCGGAACTCTGGGAAGCCGTGTTGAGAATTGCGAATGATCCTGCTTACTGCGAAGAGTTGAGCCGACGCAACGAATGGGCACAGAAAAAGTTCTTCAGTTGGAGTGCCATCGCAGACCGATACGTTGAGGCCATGCGACTGAAGACGTAGAACTATCTCGAAAGAGTTTCGATCAAGACTTCTTTCTTCTTTTCCGCCACAGCGCTGAGCGCATCGAGCGCCGCAAAATATCCGCCGAGCGACGCTGCGGCGAGCGCCGCGAAAGCTTCAGCGGGTAGCCATGGGTTTCCCGTCCAACGCCCCGTGAAAAGAATGACGCTGCAAATTCCAGCCAAAAGAATTTGCACGCCGAACGCAATCCAGATCGATACTCCAGAACCACGCTGGCCCCGCATCGACCCATACTCGAGCTTTCGCGGAAAACTGAGAGAGACCCAGTCGGCAATCGCGAATTGGCCGGCAATCGCGAAAACAAGCGCCAGGATCGTTGCAACTAAAACGGGGCTCGAAGGCAAACCGATCCGAATCGAAAGCAGAGTTATCGACAGCCCGATCTCGAAGATCAGAATCGCCGCGTAAATCAGATTTTTGGCCAGCAGAACGTCGCGGAATAGAATCGGCGCCGTGTAGTAGTTCCGAATGCCTTTACTTTCATACGCAAAACAATTGTAAGCGGGGGTCATCAACATCAGGATGAGATAGCCCATCATTCCAGGGAAAAAGGCATCTGGTGAGACTCTCATCTGAGTAACAGAGGGATGTCTGACTCCGAATTGAGAACTGAAGAGGAGAACGAGCAGGGGCGGCATCAAAAGCGAAATGAGAACGAAGCCGTTTCGTAACAGGTATTTGAATTCCTTGATGAGAATTGCCGCGACGGGCGGCGAGAGAAATCCGAGAGGATCGGACTTCGTTTGTTCCGGCACAGCGGATTGCATCGTAGCAATTCGAACCGGCGCTGACGTCTCGCTTAGTTCTTCGCCACGGTATTGAGCAGCGAACCGGCGCCACAGAAGCGCGTTCAAAATCGCGATGTAAATGAAAAGTGCACCGACGCTAGTGAAGAATTGCGAGATGTGACCTTCGTTCGCAGCAACGAGAGCCGAACCGGCCAGCGAGGGAGGAAAAGGCGAGAGATAAGCGATGAGATGCTGCGCAGATACGGAGGCGCTTGCTCCCTCGGAATAGTGAATGATCGCGGGCCGTATGAACTGGGCCGACACGCTGAGAAGAATGACGAGTCCAAAGAGCAATTCGCGGGTGCGTTTGCGAGCCAGCAAGCGCTCGAACCAGGAACTCAGCAGGCGCTCTAAGGTGATGTTCATCCAGATGAACAAGACAACGATGAGTAGGGCGGATGGAATGAGCACAGGGCTTGCCATCCCGATACCGACGGCAACCGATAAAAGCCAACACGTGCCGCACACCGCGGCAAAATCGGCGAGTCCGTATGCGAGCCCGATGATGTAAAACGCGCCGAAGCGCAACGGAAAACGAAGCAGCGCCCGGAACTCGAATGGCGCGCCGAATCCAGCAATG
>DATAMU010000486.1:0-4196 GCA_036266605.1 Candidatus Acidiferrum sp.
CTACCACCCCAAACAAATGTAACTTCGCGGCATGTGTACGGGCGCAGCAGTGCTGCGTCCCATGTCCGCAACATCTCAGCGCAGCTTGCTCTTCGCCTTCCTTTCTTGTCCCTTCAGGAGCGTCCCTTCTTGGCATCCGGATGCGACTTCAACCGCACTCCAATTTTTCCTTCTCGACAACCTGCTAGAATCCGCCGATGCGCGCGCCAATCATTTCCTTATTCGTTCTCTCTCTCCTCGCCGCCCTTCCACAAAATCCCAACCAACAAACTCTCCATTCCGGCCAAGACTCCAGCCTCCGCGGCCTCGCCGCCTCTTCCGACGGCAAAATCCTCTGGGCCACCGGCAGCAACGGCGTAATCCTCCGCTCGCCCGACGCAGGCAAGACCTGGACTCGCCTCCCCATTGACAACGCAGAATCCGCCGACTTTCGTGGCGTCCAATCCTTCGGCACTGACGTCGCCTACGTCTTCTCCGTCGGCAACGACAACAAATCCCACATCTACAAAACCGCCGACGCCGGAAAAACCTGGCGCACGCAATACTCCGACGCTCGACCCGCCTTTTTCCTCGACGGCCTCGTCTGCCGCACCGAAAAAGTCTGCTTCGCCATCAGCGATCCCATCGACGGAAAATTCCCGATCCTCCACACCGAAGACGGCGACCACTGGGCCGAATTCCCGAAAGCCACCGAACCCGCCGCACTCCCCACCGAAGGCGTCTTCGCCGCCAGCAACTCCTCGCTCATCCTCTGCGGCCCAAACAAATCCGACATCCTCTTCGCCACCGGCGGCCCCGCCGCCCGTGTCTTTCACTCCGCCGACAACGCCAAAACCTGGACCATCGTCACGACGCCGATCCTCAGCGGCAACGCCTCCTCCGGCATCTTCTCCATCGCCTGCACCGGTCGAACTATCGTCGCCGTGGGCGGCGATTACCGCGACCCAACCGCTACAAAATCCGTCGCCGCCTATTCGAACGACTTCGGCACGACGTGGCTCTTGGCCGATCTTCCCCCTACCGGCTTTCGTTCCGCAGTGACGTATGTGGCTAACGCTCAACCGATAGCGCAATCGGGAGCGATAGTTGGTGTGGGTATTGTGGGCTCCACTCGGAAATCCCCTCAAACCTGGGTTTCCGTAGGTACCAACGGCACCGACATCTCCACCGACAACGGCACGATCTGGACTCCTCTCAACCAGCAAAACTCCAACGCCATGCTCGCCGTCGGCCCCAACAACGTCCTAACCGTCGGCCCGAAAGGCACAATTGCCCAACTGACAATCCGTCCCGACGGCCTTCAATAGGGGCACGGCACCGCCGTGCGCTTCTCCGAACTCCGCGACCTCTGCGACCTCTGTGGTGAATTCTTCCACTGGGCCTGTTACCCCTCCCCGTTAACCATTCGAATATCAAAAAAATGTTTGACTTTTGGTAACTATCGTGCTATCCTGCCGCGTGAATCCCCCACTCCCCTCCCAATCCCTTCATCGGCGAATCAAACGCGAAACTCCGCAACTCGCAACTCCCTCATTCGCAACCCCTTGCGCACTCTTTGCCATATATGAAAATCAGAACCCACTTAACACTCTGATTCCAAATCACTTCCCCACTCTTGCGAAAACACCCGGGGGGTATACCCCCTTTCGCCTCTTTCGCCCCTCCTCGCTCAACCGCTATCAATCAGGTAGGCTGTCCCGATGAAGAAGCTTCATGGCGAAATCCGGCTCTCGGCAACCGATTTGAGCAATCACCTCGCTTGCCGCCACCTCACCGAACTCGAACTCTCCGCCGCTCGCGGCGAGCGCGACGTCCCAAAATGGGAATCGCCCGACATGAAGGTCATTCAGCAGCTCGGCCTCCGCCACGAAACCAAATACCTCAAGCTCCTCGAAAAAGAAGTCGGCCAGCTTCTGAATCTCAGCGGCATGGACGAAAAGCGCCTGCTCGACGAAACGCGCAAAGCGATGGAAGCCGGCATCGAAGCGATCGCCCAAGGCGCGCTCCTCCACGGCCGCTTCTTCGGCCGCCCCGACGTTCTCCGCAAAGTGAAGGGAAAACTCAGCCGCTTCGGCGACTGGTCCTACGAAGCTTACGACTGCAAGCTCTCCAAAGAAACAAAAGCCACGACGATCCTCCAGCTCTCTTTTTATTCCGAACTCCTCGGCGAAATTCAGCGCCCGCCCAACGCGACTACGACGCCGTCGCCCGCGACCGATTCAAAATCAAAATCGAAATCCAATAAATCCCAAAGCGCCTTCGACTTCGACGCCGCCCCAATCTCCCCCGCCGACTACCTCCCCGAATTCATGTGGGTCGTCCCGCCCGGCAAAGAATCTTCGCCCGAGCAATATCGCGTCGCCGAATATTCCGCCTACTATCGTCACGTCAAAGATCGCCTCGAAAAATCCACCAACAACGGCCACAGCGACACCTATCCTGAGCCATGCCAGCACTGCGACGTCTGCCGCTGGTTCCGCGAGTGCGATCGCCGCCGCCGCGACGACAAACATCTTTCGCTCGTCGCCGGAATCCGCCGCCAGCAACGCGACCAACTGGAAATCTGGGAAGTCGGTGACATCGAGAAGCTCGCCGCCATGCAATACCCTCTTCCCCGCGAAAAAAAACCTCTCCACGGCTCGCGCGAGAGCTACGACCGAGTTCGCGAACAAGCCCGCATCCAGATCGAAAGCAAAGATCTCGAGATTCCGAAGCACGAACCAATTCTTCCCGTCGTAGAAAAAACCGGCTTCTGCAAACTCCCGAAACCTTCCGATGGCGACGTCTTCGTCGATCTCGAAGGCGATCCCTTCGTCGGCGACTCCGGCCTGCAATACCTCTTCGGCGTAGCAGTGAAAGATGCCGCCGGAAGACTACGATACGAAAAGCTCTGGGCCAACACTCCCGCCGAAGAAAAATCCGCCTTCGAGTGGTTCGTCGATCTCGTCACCGCCCGCCGCAAAGAATTCCCCGACATGCACGTCTACCACTTCGGCGGCTACGAACCCGGCGCGTTCAAACACCTCATGGGTTTCTACGCCACCCGCGAAGAAGAAATCGACAGCATGCTCCGCGCCGGCCTCTTCGTCGATCTTCACTCCATCTTCAAACAAGCCCTCCGTGCCGGCGTCGAAGAATACTCGCTGAAAACACTCGAACACTTCTGCGGTTTCAAACGTTCCATCCACAAAGACGAATCGCGCGCCGCCATGCGTTACATCACACACAGCCTCGAACTTGGCTGGTCCGACGCCATCCCCGAAAAATTCATCACCGCGATGGAAACCTACAACCGCGACGACTGTTTCGCCACAAGCGCCCTTCGCGACTGGCTCGAATCCCAACGCGCTGCGCAAATCGCCGCCGGCCACAAAATCGACCGACCGCCCCTCGGCGACGGCGCCCCCACCGAAGAACTCAACGCCCGCCAACAACGCGTGCAGGATCTCGTAAAAAAACTCGCCGCCGACATTCCGGTCGATCCGGCCGAACGCGACGAAAAACAATCCGCAACCTGGCTCCTCGCACAACTTCTCGACTTCCACCGCCGCGAAAGCAAAGCCACTTATTGGGAAGGCTTCCGCCTCGCTGACCTGGACGACGACGATCTACTCGACGATCGCGCCGGTATCTCCGGACTAAAATTCAAAGAACGCCTGAAAGTCGAGCGAACGATCCCTACCGATCGTTATTCATTCGAGAAGCAAGAGACAGAAGCCCGCACTGGCAAAAAGTTGTACTACGGGAAAGAACGCACGCAGTTGGGTTGCGTTGTCGATGTCGATTTGGCGGCGTTGACGATCGACGTCAAGAAAATGAAGAAAACCGCGGATGTTCACCCGGCTTCCGCCTATGTTTGGGACGCTCCGATCAATTCAGACAAGATTGCCGACTCCATGCTTCGACTTGGTGACTTTGTTGCCGCTTCCGCAATCGACGCGCCGGGCCAGCTTCGCGCCGTTCGCGATCTTATCTTGCGTGAGCCGCCACGCTTGCTTCACGGCGAAACGCTAGCCGGGCTTCCGAATGAAGGCCCGAAGGAACGCGCGTGCCGCATCGTGAGCGCGCTCGACCGCTCCGTCTTCGCGATTCAAGGCCCACCAGGCGCCGGAAAAACCTTCACCGGCGCGCGCATGATCTGCCAGCTCGTCAAGCAAGGCAAAAAAGTTGGCGTCACCGCACTCAGCCACAAAGTG
>DATAMU010000487.1:0-3223 GCA_036266605.1 Candidatus Acidiferrum sp.
GTCAATGGGGTCGCGCATTCGGCTACGGCGGCAGAGCCAGCGGCGCCTCGGCGGAATTGGATCATCGCGATCGCGTCGCTGACGTTTTTGCTGGCGGTGGCCGCAGTGGTTATTTTGAGCCTGGTTTCAAATCGGAACTCGGCTCAGGCGGGAATTTCCCGTGATATTGACGCGGCTGCACAGCCTGCGGCCATGCGGGTCTTCTGGAATGGGTTCATATCAGGGCAGGGCGAACCTTGGGTGATTTTCAGCAATGCGAAGTTCGTGGGACGTCCGGATTCGGGCTTGCGATACTACGACTCGGGCAAAGACCCGAAGAACACCACGATTTTTGACCACTACACGGGCGTCGGCGAGGTTTTAGCCGTTCACACGCTGGATCACCTGTTCGACACGTTTCATCGGGAGATCCGAGTGAAGCGCGGGAGCTTGTTTTCGCTCGACGATGCGAAAAACAACAATTTGATTTTTGTCGGTTCGCCGCTGGAGAACCTGACGCTGCTGGAAATTCCCGGCACGGAAGAGTTTGTGTTTCACCGGGTGACGACCGGCCTGCGCAAGGGCGATCCGGAGATTATCAACGTGCATCCGCAATCGGGGGAGCCGAAGGAGCTGTTGGGAACTCCGGGAGACTTGCCGCTGACGGAAGATTATGCGGTGATCGCGCTAGTGAAAGGGCTGGAGCCGAGCCAGTCGGTGCTGATTTTAGCGGGGGAGACGACGTTGGGGACACAGGCGGCGGTCGAGTACGTTTGCAATAAGAACTCGGTGGAACAGTTGCTCCTGAGGCTTTCGGTTTCTCAGACGGGCCAGCTCAAACCATTTGAAGCGGTGATTCGAGTCAAAGTGACGCGCGGAGTGCCGGTCTCGACGGAACTTGTGGCACTGCGGACGCCGAGCTAGTGCCATCAGGCGCTGTCGCGAAGAAACATGAGTGCGGAACTTTAGTGCGTGGCCGGAGCGGACTTGGGATCTAACTCGGCCGCACGCTGAAACTCTTTCGTTGCTTCGTCTTTCTCGCCTTTGCGTTGTAACGCCAAGCCCAATTGATAGTGAGCCGGCGCGTAGTTTGGCGTCGCGTTGATCGCGGATCGGAACTGCGAGATCGCTCCGTCGAGGTCGCCGGCATTGAGCAGGCGCTTCCCTGAGTTTGTAGCGAAGAGCGCGGCTTGCTGATTCGTTTTCTCTTTTCCAATTTCGATTCCGGCTTTGGACTCGCGCGCAGCTCCTTCGTTGTCACCCAGTTGACGCAGGACCGCGGCAAGAGTGGTGTGAGCGCCGGCAAAATCGGGCTGCAGGCGGATCGCTTCGCGCAGAGCGTCGGCTGCGTCCTGCAACTTGTTCTGCTGTTTCAGCACGGTGCCGAGCGTGTAGTACGCCTCAGCATAATCGGGCTTAACTTGAATCGTCTTGCGCAACTCATCAGCGGCCGGCTGAAAATCGCCTTGCTGCCAGAGCGTGACTCCGAGCGTGTAATGCACATCGGCTTGAAGTGGGTCGATGATTTCAGCGGTGCGAAATTCCGCCGTGGCTTCGGGCAATTTGTCTTGCAGCTTGAGCGCGAGGCCCAGATCGTAGTGGAGCGTCGGATCTTGCGGCGTGGCTTTCAGCGCGGTTTGAAATTGCGCAGCCGCCGCATCGAAGTCGGTCTTTTGCAAATAGGCGACGCCGAGATTCGTCTGGTAGCCGGGATTGTCGGGTCGTAGTTTTAGCGCCGCCTGAAATTCGGCGATCGCAGTATCGGCGTCGCCCGTTTGCAAGAGCGCGAGGCCAAGATTGTTGTGCGCGTCGGGATTGTCGGGTTGCGCTTTGATCACTTGGCGAAACGCGGTGAGTGCTTCATCGACATTGCCACGACGCTGCTCGACGACGCCGAGCGCGCTTTGCGCATCGACGAGACTCGGATCGAGCTTGCTCGCCGCGGCAAATTCGCGCAGCGCGCCGTCCGCGTCGCCCTTGTCACGCAGTGCTTTGCCGAGATACAAATGCCCTTGAGGATCGGCAGGCGCAAGACGCACAGCGTTTTCGAGATGTGGAATCGCCTCTTCGAGATTATTGTCGCCATACTGCAAAACGCCGAGATGCAGAAGAGCCGGTCCGTAGTTGGGATTGATCCGCAGCGCTTCCGCGTACTCCTTCTCCGCGTCTTTTAGTGTTAAGGGAGGCTGGGCTGCAGCACCCGTTTTGGCGGAAGTGCCTCCATCTGTGGCGTCGGAATTCTGCGACGCATTCGCCGGAGTCTTCGGCCCCGTACCACCTCCGATTTTTTCTTCCATCACCGGCGCCGACTTTGGGCCAGCGGCTATCGCAGCTTGCGCCGAAACCTCACGCACAATTAACGTCCCCATCTCATCGAGAAGATTCACTCGGCCAGGATCGAGTTCGAGCCCCTTGCGCATCTGCTTGATGGCGCCCGCGGTGTCGCCAGAAGCATCGAGAGCCCGCGCCAACGTGCGATAGGCCTCGGATTCCGTCGGAGCAAAGCGAATCGCTTCGCGCGCGGAACGCGAAGCCTGCTTCGGATCGCCTTTCGCCATGTAGGCGTTGGCCATATTGATGTGCGCCTGGAAAAAATCGGGGCGAAGATCGAGCGCGGCTCCGAACTGCTTGATCGCAGGATCGATCTGCTTTTGCGCGAGCAGGACCCAGCCCAACGAGTTGTGCGCCTCAGCGCTGCGCGGCTGAATCGCGACGACTTTCTCGAAGTCGGCTTTCGCCGTCGCGAGATTGCCCTGTTGCAACGCCGCAATCCCCTGCCGATAAATTTCATCCGCCTGCGCCGCAGTCTGCGCGGAGGCAGGAACTGGAGCGCCAAGCGCGATGAGGAAACCGGCAGTTAGCACGGCGATTTTGAAAACTGGGAATCCTTTAAGCCAATTCACCCAAAAATCGTAACACGCAAGCCCAGTTCCCCACCCCAAATGGACGAACGCGTCGGTCCGCATGCCTTGACCGCCCTGCAACGCGCACCTAACATCGACGGACGCCATGAAATTTGTCGATTCTCGCCGAAGGTACGGCTTCCCGCGCAGGCTCCACAAGGTTTTCGCAATCGTATGCGCCTCGTGCGGGGCGCTTGCGGCCTATCCCCATCAAGGTAAAGCGACCGATCAGAAACAGCAGCCCGTAAAACCCATCGCCTATTTTACCGACATCGCCAAAAAAGCCGGCCTCACGATGGTCAACACCTTCGGCGGCGTCACCACAAAAAAATACATCATCG
>DATAMU010000488.1:0-2896 GCA_036266605.1 Candidatus Acidiferrum sp.
GGTCGTGCAGGTCATCTTGTCGCCGGACTTGAGTTTGCAGACGCTCTGCCACAGCGCTTCGGACTGGCCAAGAGCGCGGATCTGCTGCGATTCCGAGTCGACATAGATGAAGTAATGGACGTCGTCGCCGAGATTTTCGCCTGGATGATAGTCGGCGAGTTTACGGTGAGGCTGCTCGATGGCAACGTTGCCTTCGAGATGGCATTGCATGCAGACGTCGTCGCGACGCGCGGGCGCGAGCTTTGATGGATTGACGATTTCGCCTTTGCCGGTGGCGATATGCGCGGCGTTCTCTCCGTGGCAGCGTTCGCAGGTGATGCCGTCGTGAGCGAAAAGCGGCATCTCGTATTTATTTTCGGTCCCGGCAACGGGCGCGCGCGAAGCGCTGGTGTGGCAATTGAGGCAGCCGGGATAGGCCGGGAGATTCATCGGCATGAACTTCGCGTCCTGGAAGGCTGGGGCCGTGTCCCAGACTTTTTTCTGTGCGTACCAGTTGATGGGCGATTCGAAGAAAAAATCGTCGAGCGAAAACAGATAGGTGCGGCCGCGATGGCCGGAGCCGATGAAATATTGCAGACGGCGGGTGCCGCGCATGGTGGGATCGTCGGGGCGGTCGAAAGCGAGCATGGCAGCGTTGTTCTCGGCGTAGACGCGGTAATGGACGCCCGAGGCGGAGTGCGTGAAGTCGGCGGGGATGAGTTGGTCGATGGCTTGGCCGCTGGCGTGGGCCATGGCGGTTTGAGAGTAGGAGACGGCGATGGCGGAGTGGCATTGGGCGCAGGCTTCGGTGCCGGGGGGAGTGGCGGCTGTGGCAACTGGGGTTGAGGGGGAGGGAGTTTTTGACGTTGCCGCTTGGGTTTGAGGCGTGGACAGAGGTGGTGAGGGCTTGCGTTGCTGTTGGCCGGCGGCTAGCAGAGGGAGAGTCGCGAGCGCCAAGAGCAGCGATAGAAGGAGCGACTTGTTCGGGAGCTTACGCATGAAAGGCGGCGCTGAAGCGCCGCACTCCGAGGGCGTCGCGCTGCGGTGTTCGGTTGGTTGCTTGCGGACGAGCATGGGCCCAGACGAGTTTAGGCGATTCCGAGTTTGTGTTGCATCTCTTCGAGCGAGACGCCCTTTGTCTCGGGATAGAACGCGCCGACGACGATGAGTTGCACGACCATCATCACGGAGAAAAACACGAACGGATAGGCGCCGCTGGAATGCGCGATGACCGGAAAGACGAGCGAGATCGCGCCGTTCATGAACCAATGCGAGAAGCTGCCGAGGCTCTGCCCTTTGGCACGCACCTGATTCGGGAAAACTTCGCCGATGTAGACCCAGATCACGGCGCCTTGCGAGAACCCGAAGAACGCGATAAATCCGACGAGGAGCCAGACGAGAAGGCTCTGGTGCTGCTGGGTGAAGAAAATGTAAGCGACGCCGCCGAGACACAGCGCGGTGCCGACCGAACCGATCAGCAGCAGCGTCTTGCGGCCGATTTTGTCGATGACGGTCATCGCCAGCATCGTGAAGAACAAATTTGTGGCGCCGATGGCGACGGATTGCAGGTCGCCGGACACTTTGCTGAAGCCGGCAGCCGCGAAAATGTCGTTGATGTAATAAAGGATGGCGTTGATGCCGCTGAACTGATTGAACATGCCGATCGTGACGGCCAGAAAGATCGGAAAGCGATATTTCCACGAGAAGAGCGAATCGCTTTCGGCATGCTCGGTATCGATCGAGCGAACGATCTCCTGCAACTCCTGCTCGTAATCCTGTTCGCCGACTTGTTTCAGGACCGCGCGGGCTTCATCGACACGTTTTTGTTTGGCGAGCCAGCGTGGGCTGCGCGGGATTCCGAAGAGCAGCACGAAGAACAGTAAAGCCGGCACCGCGGGCACGCCGAACTTCCAGCGCCATTCGTCGGCGCCGAAATTGAATAGGCCGACAATGTAGTTCGAAAAATAGGCGAGCAGGATGCCGAGCACTACATTGAACTGAAAGAGACCGACGAGCCGTCCGCGATATTTCGCAGGCGCAAGCTCAGCGATATAGGTTGGGCCTAGTACCGAAGACCCGCCGATGCCTAAGCCGCCGATGAAACGAAAGAACACGAGGGCCGCCCAACTCCAAGCAAAGGCGCAGCCAAGCGACGAGACGAGATAGAGAATCGCGAGCACGCGCAGACTGTCGCGCCGCCCATACTTTTCGCCGGGGATTCCCGCCAACATCGAGCCGAAAATTGTCCCGAGGATAGCGCTGAAAACGGTCACGCCAAGCAGATAAGGCGTGAGATGGTAGACCTGCGTCAGCGATTGGGTCGTGCCCGAGATAACCGCAGTGTCAAAGCCGAAAAGGAGTCCACCGAGCGCGGCCACTCCGGTGCTCTTTACCAGCGTCGAGTTGAGAGCCATGGTCGGCGGAGATTGTACAGGCTTCCGGGGAGAACGCACGGCATATTTGGCGAGGGAAGACCTGATGTGAGAATGGATTGGGAAGGGATACGGGTATCAAAACTTAGCGAATCCACATCCAACTCAGTGTGACGCTTCGAACCCGAGCCGGCTCGCGGTCTAAATGTGAATTTGCCGCAACAGAATTGACAGAACGCCGGACGCCGCGATAGTTTGGACGCCTCCCCCTCCCGGTGGACCTTGTCCCTCACAGGATTGCGAGGCCAGCCGATAATTCCCACGGGGAGGCACCGTCGGAGGCAGTCGCGGCAACTCCGAACCCCAAAACGCAAAGTTGGCCCGGAGTTCGTGAAGCAGATTCTCAGAAATAGATCGCAAAATCAGATTTCCATCATCCACCGCGAAATGCGGCGCATCCAAATCTAGAAAGACAGCAGCGGGCGCGAAATCCCCGCAGGAGTCATCGTGAGCACGACGCAGACGAGCACGACGCAGAAGCTTTC
>DATAMU010000489.1:0-7573 GCA_036266605.1 Candidatus Acidiferrum sp.
CTAAGCGAGGCGGGACCGAAGAGGACGGTTTTGTTGAAGACCCACTGGACGGTGGTGTCGAGGAGCGTGATGAAAGGCTCGGTGGTGACTTCGCGGTCGAACCAGAAATGGACGCCGGTGATGGGGGAGTCTTTGATTTTGCCGAGATTGCGGAAGGCGGGATCGGATTCGGCGATTTGCGGGGGGAGGAGTTCGGCGAAGTTGTCGTGAGGGACGGCGAAGACGTAGGCGTCAGCGGATTCTTCGCGATTGTTGTCGAAGCTGATCGATGCGACGGAATTGTTTTCGATTTTTATGCCGCGAACGGCGGAGCGGAGGGCTACTTCCCCTCCCTTTTTTTCGATGAAGGCGCGGCAGCCGTCGTAAAGCTCGGCGAGCGGAACCACGGGAACACCCATGCGGTAGCCGCGGCTGTTCGCGAGGAATGCTTTCCAGAAGACGTCGATGCCGAAGCGGGCGTCGGTCTGGTCGAGCTCTTCGTCGAGCGCGCTGACAAGGACGACGCGCCAGAAGCGGTCGATGGCGCGCTGCGTCTGGCGCTGCTGTTTGAGCCAGGCGAGCATGGAGATGCCTTCGGGAGAGTTAAGTCCATCGGGGCCGCTCGGTTTGCCGCTGGTACGAAGAATCGTGAGCATGGCGCGGCCGATGGAGATTTTGTCGGCGAGCGAGAGCGGCGCGAATTTGGCGAACGAGCCGGTCATATGGAAGGGCGCGGGGAGAAAGCCGGCTTCCATTTCGCCTTTTCGTCCTTGTGGATCGAGGAAGAGCAGGCGATCGAAAAATTTGACTTTGTTTGTGGAGCCGACGCGGCGATAGAAATCGTCGAGATTGGTGCAGCAGCCAAGCGTGACGTGCTGGCAATTATCGACGTGTTCGCCGTCGGGCAAGACGTAGGAGGTTGCGCGGCCGCCGAGGAAAGGACGCTGTTCGAACAGACGAACGCGCCAACCGGATTCAGCTAGCGCGACGCCGGCCGCGAGTCCCGCCAGACCGCCGCCGATCACGATCACACTTTTCAAGGATGTTCTCTTCCGTCACGCGCCCGAAACGGGCCTGGGCGATGAACAACATTTTTTCTGCGCGCGAAAGGCGCACGCGTTCGCCAAACACGGCAAAGTCGAGAGATTCGATGCGCGCGAGGAGCGCGCTGTAGGTGTGAGTGAGGAGCCAGAGCGTACCGCGGCTTTCGGGGCTGATGAGGCCGAGGAGTTCGGAGCCTTCCTTGTAATTTTGCCAGGCGCGATCGGCTTCGAAGCGGAGGAGTTCGCGAACGCCGAGCGTGGCTTCGCGGCGGCCGAAGTCTTCGTGGACGACGTTGTAGCGATCTAGATCTTCCTGGGGGATGTAGACGCGGCCGAGAGCGTAGTCGTCGTGCACATCACGAATGATGTTGGTGAGCTGGAAAGCGAGGCCGAGTTTTTCGGCGAGGTCGAGAGCGCGCTGATCGGCGAAGCCGAAAACGTGGGTGCAGGTGAGGCCGACGGTGCCGGCGACACGATAGCAATATTCGCGGAGGCGATCGAAGGTAGGGTAATCGCGGATGGTGAGATCCATCTCGGCACCGGAGATGAGGTCGTGGAGATAGCGCGCGGGCATGTTGTAGCGGCGCATGGTGTCCACGAGCGCGGGGAGGACTTCGGCGGCGCCTTGCGGAGTTGCAGTGGGAGGCAAGGGCGAGCCGGTCACGGCGGCGTCGAGCGCGGCGCGCCAGCGGGCGAGGCCTTTTTGTTTGATAGCGATGTCTTCGCCTTCATCGGCGACGTCGTCGATGAGTCGCATGAAGGCGTAGAGAGCGACGATGCCGTCTCGGCGGGATTTCGGGAGCAGGAAAAAGGCGTAATAGAAATTGCTATTGGAAGCTTTTGCGATCTGAAGGCAGGACTCGTACGAAGCAGAGATCGAGGTGGAGGAAGTGGAGGAAGGAGAGGAGGTAGAGGATTTTGTTGCGGCGGAGGGTATTGCGTTTTTGGATGGCGGTACGAAGCGCTTTGCTTCGGCGGCTTCGATTTCGGTTTTGCGCTTCAGCTTGGTGGCGGCGTGGGCAACGAGCAAGCTGCCGAGCAAGCCGGCTTGCTTGGCTTTGCCGATCGATGGGCGATGATGCAGCGTGTTGTAGCCACTGGATTCGATCGCGTCGAGAACGGCGAGGCCACCGCGACTGAACATTTCGAGATCGATGCTGAGGCGCGCGTTGACCATTTTCGCGAGCGGAAGGCCGTCGTTGAAAAGCACGCGCGTACGGGCGATGAGTTCCTTCATCAAGGTGACATAGCCGGGGGAGAAACGTTTGGCGACGATGTCGGCTTCGGAGACTTCGTGCGAGGAGGCGATGTCGAGTGGAATGTAGATGCGGCGCTTTTCGAGATCGCGCGAAACGTCCTGCCAAAAATTGGCGAGTTGGAGCGCGGTGCAGGTGGCGTCGGAGAGGCGCTGGCGTTCGGCGTCGCGATAGCCGCAGAGATAGAGAACGAGGCGGCCGACGGGATTGGCGGAGTAGACGCAGTAGTCGATGACGTCGTCCCAGTTGGCGTAGCGCTTTACGAATTGATCCTGGCGGAAGGCTTTGAGCAAGTCGGCGAAAGGCTGTTTGGGGATGTCGTGCGCGAGGACGGTTTCGCGAAGAGCGATGAAGACGGGATGCGACGGTCTGTCTTCGTAACACGCGTCGAGTTCGCGTTCCCACCAGTCGAGGAGTTCGACGGCGCGATTGCCGTCGGGGATTTCGTCGCCGAGGTCGTCGGCCCAGCGGCAATAGGCGTACACGTTGAAGAAATGCTGGTGGAGTTCCTTGGGGAGGAGCCAGGAGACTACGTTGAAATTTTCGTAGTGATGCGTAGCGAGCCAACGCGTGTATTTTTGGGCGGCGTCAATGGAGCAGCCGGGGGCGGGGACGTTTTTGGCGGCGAGGGCGAGTTCGTTGGGACGGAGCATTTTTTGAATTCAGGGGCTAAAGCCCCTTTACTGGTTCGGTTTAATGTCGCGGCTGAAGCCGCGACCCACAAAACTTTGACGCTATACAAAACTTACAACAGGAATTGGGCTGATGGTTCAGAAATACGTATGGCAAATGTAAAAGTGTGGGTGATGTTGAGTCTAAACCCGCACCCTTGAGAAGCTAAGGGTGCGGCACCCAAATGCCGTCGCACGCGAATAAAGCGTGCTTGAAGTTCACTCCGGGCCGGGATAAGCCCGGCCCCTACAAAGAAGCGGCGTTCTGTGCGTGACTGAGTGAACGAAAGTCGAGTCGAACGGAAAATGTAGCGATCACGGGCGAACGGCGAGCTTGATTTCGCCGCTGCGGGATTTCATGCGCTCGAAGGCTTGGGGAAGCTCATCGAGGCGAATTTCTTCGGTGACGAAGTCGTGGGCGAGGATGTCGCCGCGGCGAATCGCTTCCAGCGCTTCGCGGATGAAGCGCGGAGTGTGGTGGAAGGGCGAAATAATTTTGATTTCGGAGTAGTGAATTTCGGCAGGCTCGATTTCGACGAACTGTCCAGCGGGCAGGCCGCTGAAGAAATTGACGACGCCACCGCGGCGAACCATCGCGAGCGACTGCTTCCAGACAGCGGGATTTCCGGTGGCTTCGACGACTGCGTCGGGTCCACGGCGATCTTCGGTAAGGTCTTTGACGGCGGCGATGAGATCCGGGACATCGTTGACGTTGATGGTAGCGCTGGCGCCGAGACGGCGCGCGAGCTCAAGCGGAGCAGCGCGGCGTGCGAGCGCAATCACACGGAGACCGCGGCGCGACAACATTCGGATGTATTTGAGTCCGATCGGGCCGCAGCCAATGACGACCGCGGTGTCGCCGGTGCGGACTTCCATCTCGTGAATGCCGCGGAGAACGCAGGCGAGCGGCTCGACGAGCGCGGCGCTGCCGTCATCGACGGAGTGCGGCACCTCGAGCATGTTTTCCATCACAATGCGGCCGGGGATGCGGAGATACTCGGCGTACGCGCCGTTGTTGAAGAGGAGGTCTTCGCAAAGATTTTCCTGGCCGCGGCGGCAGTGGTAGCAGCGCAGGCACGGCGCGGAATTCGCGGCGATGACGCGCTGGCCAACGCGCCAGCGGGAGTCGACGCGCTTGCCAAGAGCGGCGATTTCGCCGACGACTTCGTGGCCGAAAACGGCAGGCGGCTGAATCATGCGGGCGTGGTAGCCGCGACGCCAAACTTTGAGGTCGGTGCCGTCGGTAAGCGCAAGACGAACACGGAGGAGCACTTCGTCAGCGGCGAGCGCTGGAACATCGATGCGTTCGATACGCAGATCCTCGCTGCCGTAAAGGACGGCGGCGGTCATCTTCTGGGGAAAAAGCGCGCGAACTACTGCGGCGGCTTCTTCGCCGAGCTGTTCAATCTTTTTTGTGGTGGTTGTTCTCATGCGTGAGTGATCAGAATCTTGAGCGAATCTGCCGATGGACGCACCGCGAGATCGAGCGCTTCCTGGATTCTATCGAGCGGGAACCGGTGGGTGACGATTTCCATCACCGGCAGTTTCCGCAAGAGCACTAACTCAGCCGCAGCGTCTTGGATGTCTACGGCCGCACTGTAGCTACCCAAGATTTCTTTCTCGTCGATCCCAACCGCCGCCGCCGGGAACTCGATTCTGGTTACTGGGTCGTTGGCTGCGAAAAGTAGGATGCGTCCACCGGGCCGCGCCGCTGCCAGCGCATCGGCGACAACACTCGGGTGAGCAACCGCGACCAAAACCGCGTCGGCACCCCGGCCTTGGGTCCTGGCCTTTACCTCTTCTACAAGCTTACCACTGGTGGGGTCGAAAGACTCAATCGCGCCGAGGGTGAGGCTCTTGGCGCGGCGTACGGCCATGGGGTCACTGGTGTAGAGCTTGGCGCCTTCCAGATTGGCGACCATCAGGAGCTGAAGGCCGATGGGGCCGCAGCCGAGGACGAGGACGTTTTCGCCTGCCTTGACGCGGGCTTTCTGGACAGCTTTGACGATGGTGTTGATGGGCTCAATGAAAGTGGCTTCTTCGAAGCTGACGTTGTCGGGGAGCGGGACGATGCCGCGCTCGGCGACCCAAGGCATGGCTTTGACGTATTCGCCGAAGCCGCCGCCGTTGGGAGTGAAGCCGGCGGTAAGGCCGGTGGATTTGTATTGCTTGCACTGGGAGAAGAGGCGATTTTCGCAGTAGAAGCAGGTGCCGCAGGGCGTGTGGTGGAAACTCATCACGCGGTCGCCGGGCTTGAATTTTGTGACGCCGGGGCCGACGGCGACGACGGTGCCGGCGAGTTCGTGGCCGAGAATTTGCGGCGGCTCGACGTAGCGCTGGAAGATTTTTTTGATGTCGGTGCCGCAGATGCCGCAGGCGGCGACTTTGATGAGGACTTCGCGCGGGCCGACTTCGGGGACCGGGACGGTTTCAACGGTGACGACGCCTTTGTCGCGATAGACGCCGGCGCGCATGGTTTTGGGGATAGCGCCGAGAGTCGCGGTAGCTGCGGTTGTGGTTGGCGTTTGCGTCGGTGAGCTCATGTGGCGGCTGCGGTTGATCGCGCTTCGGCGTGGATCTGTTCGGGAGTCAGGGCGCGCAGAAAAACTTCTAAAAAGTTAGCTAAGTTCTTTGCGGCTTCCCTGCTCTGCTTTGCAAACTGGATTAGATGTGGGATGCGGGCCGGACGTGACACAAGCTCCTTCATGAGCGGCGCGACTTTTACCTGGCCCGCGGGAGTAAGTACCTTTGAGAAATCGAGGGGGAGAGTTTCGTTGGCGGCGTCGCTAATGGCGCGGATGACGGTGACAGGCGTGGCTTCGAGCAGAAATTCGTGGACGATGTGGAAGGATTCCATGTCAACGACGTCGGCGACGCGCGAAAGGCGGGCCTTTTCCGCCTCGGAATCGATGATGTGATCGGAAGTGAGCAGAGTCTCGACGATGGTCGCACCCTGGCGTTCGGCAAGATCGGCAAGGGGGGCGGCAGTGGCCAGGCCAGTTGCGTCTTGCAGGGTGGCGATCCGCTTTGGCGTGATGATCTGACCGACGCGATAGCGGGTGCTGAGGCCGCCGCAGAGGCCGGAGGAGATGATGGCGTCGAGGCCGGCGCTACGAAGACAGGTTGCGGATTTGAAGTCGAAGGACTTGATGCCCATGCCAGTGAGCGAGACCCAGACGCAACAGTCGCCGACTTGCGTTTCGTAGACGTCGGCGCCGCCGGACCAATGTTTTTCGTTGAGCTTGACCTTGCGGAAGCGGCGGATTTCGCGCCAAGGGGCAAACTCGGCGTCCACGGCGAAGGTGACGAGAATGAACATCGGCTTGGCGCCGGTTGTCGATGAATTTGTGGGGGATGCCGACACGTTAGGCCGCCGCGCGAGCGATTCGCTTTGCGCGCCGCTTGCTGACATATCCGTTTTGTTCGTACCAAGTCACGGCGCGTTGGAGGGCCGCGGAGACGGGGCCTGCTTTAAAGCCTAACTCGCGCTGGGCGCGGGTGCAATCGACGAACATTTTGTGCTGGGCGATTTTGACGCCTTCGACGGGGATGCCGGGTTCTTTGCCGACGAGGCGTGAGAAAAATGTGCTGGCGTATGCAGCGCCAAGCGCGACGCCGTGCGGGAGTTTCAGCATGGGCGCGGGGAGTTTTGTGATGTTGGCGAGGATGTCGAGGACTTGCTTGAGCGTGAGATTTTCGCCGCCGAGGAGATAACGCTCGCCGACTTTGCCTTTTTCGGCGACGAGCAAGTGGCCGGCGGCGCATTCTTCGACGCCGACGAAGTTGAGGCCGGTGTCCACGTAGCCGGGCATTTTGCCGTTGAGAAAATCGACGATGATTTTGCCGGTGGGTGTGGGCTTCCAGTCCCAGGGACCGACGGGCGTGGTAGGCATCGCCACGATCACGGGCAAGCCTTCTTTGGCGGCGTTGAGGGCTTCGCGCTCGGCCATCCATTTCGACCGCTTGTAGTGGCCGATCATTTCCTCGAGCTTGGCGTCGGTTTTTTCGTTGGGAGGTGCGGGGCGATCGACGGCGATAGTGGCGACGGTGCTGGTGTAGATGAATTGCTGGACGTTGGCGCGTTTGGCGGCGGCGAGGATGTTTTTTGTGCCGCCAACGTTGGAATCGTAGATGTCTTTCGAATCTTTGGCCCAGAGCCGATAGTCGGCGGCGACGTGGAAGACGCGGGTGACGTCTTTGAGCGCGCGGTCGAGGGATTCGGTGTCGCGGAGGTCGCCGGTGGTGTATTCGAGCGGGAGGTCGGCGATGGCGCGATTCTGGCTCGATGGGCGAAGGAGGACGCGGACGGGTTCGCCGCGGGCGACGAGTTGGCGCGCGACGTGGCTGCCGAGGAAGCCGGCGGCGCCGGTGACCAGGGTGGTCATCAGGCTTGGGCTCCTTCGTCGAGGTCGAGATCGGTCGCGTTCGATTGTGCAAGGTGACGGCGCGATTCGGATGGCGAGGCGACGCGAGTTGTTGCGTAAGTCACGACGGGAGATGCCGCAGCGTTGAAAACGCGCGAGAGATTCGACCAACGGCCATCGAGCAGGCGGCCGCGAGCGGATGCGACAGCGCGATTTAATTCCGGCGGCGAATCGGCGGCGAAAATTAGCGAGCCGTCGAG
>DATAMU010000490.1:0-4115 GCA_036266605.1 Candidatus Acidiferrum sp.
ACCTGGCATGTGGTCTACCCCAAGCCCGCCTCCATCAAGGGCGTCAAGATGAACTCCGACCACTCCGACGAGGACGTCCTCGCCGACCCGAATCCCCTCGGAACCATCACCGCGATGGCGATTGATCCCGCCAACTCGAAAACACTTTACGCTGCCGCCGCAACTGGCGAGCGCAGGTCCGGACCATCAGCGCTTTACACTTCCAAAGACGCCGGTGAAACTTGGTCAAAGCTCACCGATCTACCCGCCGCCGCTCTCAAAGTCTTTGTCAATCAGTCGAACTCCGAAAGCGACCGGGAAGTAGTTGCCGCCGGCGCCGACTTCATCCGCATCTGGAAATCGTCCGAAACGAAAACCATCCCAGTCCCTCCCGGCAAACGAATCACCGACATCTCCGTCGGCTTCACCGCACAACAAAATCCCGTCTTCTACGCCATCTCCGATGAACTCACCGCCTCCGTGTCGGATGACCTCGGCGCCAACTGGCGCAAAGTCCAACTCGGCAACGCACCCTCAAAACATCGCGCCATCGCGACAAGCCTCCTCCATCCCGAAACCGCCTACGTCTCCTACCGCGACCTCGAAGACGACAGCCTCAAATACATGGGCGTCGCGAAGACGACCGACACCGGCCGCACCTGGAATCTCGTCTGGAAAGAAGACATCAACCCCACCGGAAAGCCCGGCTCAAACATCCATGACGCCTGGATCACGCCAAAGTTCGGCTCCGACTGGGCCGAAAATCCTCTCACCATCTCCGTCGCGAATCAGGACGCCAATCTCGTTTACGCCACCGACCTCGGCCGCACCATGAAATCCGCCGACGGCGGCGCCACTTGGAGCGCTGTCTATTCGCAAAAGGCCAGCGAAGGAAACGGCTATACGACCACCGGCCTCGACGTCACCACCTCCTACGGCTACCACTTCGATCCGTTCGACAAAAATCGCCAGTTCATCTCCACCACTGACATCGGCCTCTTCCGCAGCGAAGACGGCGGCAAATCCTGGATTCAATCCACCGACGGCGTCCCGCGCGATTGGCGCAACACGACCTACTGGATCGTTTTCGATCCCGCGGTCAAAGGCCGCGTCTGGAGCGTCAACAGTTGGACGCACGACCTCCCGCGCCCCAAAATGTGGCGCCGCTCCGGCGTCGGCAAATATCGTGGCGGAGTCTGCATTAGCAACGACGGCGGAAAAACCTGGACGAAATCCAACGATGGTATGGAGCAAACCGCTGCCACCTTTATCCTTCTTGATCCCACCAGCCCCGTCGATTCGCGCACGCTTTACGTCACCGGCTTCGGCCGGGGCGTCTACAAAAGCACCAACGGCGGCAAAAGCTGGGCGCTCAAAAATACCGGCATTACGCAGAAGGAACCGTTCGCTTGGCGCATCTCGCGCGACAACAAAGGCACGCTCTACTTGCTCGTCTCGCGCCGCTCCGAAGACGGCAGCATCGGCACCGACAAAGACGGCGCTCTCTATCGCTCCACCGACGGCGCCGAACACTGGAGCCCAGTCGCCATGCCCGAAGGCGCAAACGCACCAAACGGTTTGGCGATCGATCCCAAAGATCCAAACCGTCTCTACCTTGCAACATGGGCACGCGCTACAGGCGAACACGGCGACGGCGGCGGAATCTATCTCTCTGAAGACGCCGGCAAAACCTGGAAGCAAGTTCTCGATCGCGATCGCCACATCTACGACATCACCATCGATTCGCGCGATGCCAAAATTCTCTACGCCGCCGGATTCGAATCCTCCGCGTGGATTTCAAACGACGCTGGCGAGCATTGGAACCGCATCCCCGGATTCAATTTCAAGTGGGGACATCGCGTCACTCCCGATCCGAATGATCCAAAAGCCATTTACATCACGACATTCGGTGGCGGAGTATGGCACGGCAGGGTAGACGGCAAAGATCGCCCGGTAGACATCGCCTCGCCCGAGCTAGCACCGGGAAAATGACAGCCGCATTGCGGGAACAATGCCAATGAGATCGCATGCGAAGAAAAGTCACTCGCACTGGGTGTACCTCGGTCTGATTCTGTTCTTCGCCGCGCTTCCCACTCGCGCACAAGTTCGCGTCTGGGAAGGCACGCTAACTCTCCCCGTCACCGAAGAAGGTAATCCCGATCCCAACCCCGCCTTCGATCAAAAAGCCACCACGCGCTTCAACTATCCCTACACGCTCCGCGAAGAACTCACCGGCGAACGCCGCAATCACGATCTCCGCGCCATCTATCTCGAAAACGAATATCTGAAATGTTCCGTGCTGCCCGACATCGGCGGCCACGTTTACACCTGCATCGACAAAATCAGCGGCCAACCGATGTTCTACGCCAATCCATCGCTCAAAAAAGCGCAGATCGGCTACCGCGGCGCATGGGCCGCATTCGGAGTCGAGTTCAATTTTCCCGTTTCACACAATTGGATGTCGATGTCCCCCGTCGATTTCTCGTACGCGAAAAACAGCGATGGCAGCGCGAGCGTCACCGTCGGCAACATCGATCGTGTCTACGGAATGGAGTGGAGCGTCGAACTCGTCCTTCGTCCCGGCTCAACCGTTCTCGAGCAACACGTCCGCCTCAGCAATCGCAACGACATCCGCCAACGTTTCTACTGGTGGAGTAACGCAGGCGTCCGCGTCTGGGACGACTCCGTCATTCAATATCCGATGCGCTACGCCGCAGAACACGGCTTTGCTGCAATCGAACGATGGCCCGTCGACGCGCAAGGCAGAGATCTCAGCATCATCAAAAATCAAACCGACGGCCCGGTTTCGATGTTCTTCCACGGCAGTCGCGAAGATTTCATGGGCATCTGGAATCCTCATTCGAACTCAGGCACCGCACACTTCGCGCGCTACGACGAGCTTCCCGCGAAAAAAATTTGGTCCTGGGGTGTCGATGCCGACGGCCTCGACTGGCGTAACGCTCTCTCCGACGACAACAGCGCCTACTCCGAAGTACAAGGCGGACTCTTCCGCAATCAGGAAACCTACGCGTTCCTCCAGCCGCGTCAGCACATCAGCTTTACCGAATACTGGATGCCCGTCCGCGATCTCGGCGGAATCTCACGCGCAAACCTCGCCGGTGTCGCCTATCTCGATCGCAAAAACGACTCGCTCGTCATTTCGCTCAACGTAAATCAGAAATTCTCCGATGCTACGCTCCGCATCCTCGACGGCACCAAAGTGCTGCTAAACGAAAAACAAAATCTCTCACCGGACAAAACGTGGACGAAGTCTGTCCCGGTCGCTGACGGGAGCAAGAAGTACACCTTCGAGCTGCAAGGGAACGACGGCACGGTCCTTCTCAAACAAACAGAAGGCGAATACGCCTGGACCGACGACTCCAACATCAAACTCGGCCCACAACACAACTACGTCATCCCGCCCGAGAACTCCCGCACTGAAGACGACTGGCTGCAAGCCGGCGACGACAGGGAACTGAACGGCGACAAACTCGCGGCTCTCGACATCTACACCGCGGCACTAAAAAAGTTTCCGACGAGCTTCGAACTCCAAAAAGCTACCGGCCGCCTTCTCGTCAGCTTGAAGCGTCTTGAAGACGCCGAACCCTTGCTCGCCGCCGCCCATGCTCGAAACACAACGGACGGCGAAGTCTCCTTCTATCAGGGCCTCTCGCTCGAAGCTATCGGCAAAGGTCCTGAAGCCCTCGACGCCTACCAGGCCGCGATGCGCTCGCCAGAGCATCGCGCCGCCGCCGCCCTTCGAATCGCCGAATACCAATCCCGCCACGGCAATCTCGCCGACGCTCGGGAAAAAATCGCCGAAAGTCTCGCCGCCGTTCCAGACGACCTCCGCGCACAAGAACTGCAAGTCGCTCTCACTTCCGCCTCCGGCGACACGCAGTCCGCAACGAAGCAAGCCCAACTCCTCCTGCATAAATTCCCCAACAGCGCTTTCCTCCGCGAAGAAGCCGGCACACCCGACCTCGCTCACCTCGCCGCCGATCCTTACCGCGTCACAAAAATCGCCGGCGAATACCTCCGCCTCGGTTTCTATTCGAAAGCGATCAAGGTCCTCTCGCGCACGTATCCGAGCGTTCCCGCCGATCAACACGAGCCTGGCATCGGCCTCCCCCAAG
>DATAMU010000491.1:0-2009 GCA_036266605.1 Candidatus Acidiferrum sp.
CCAACACGAGGCGCCCGCCTTTTTGGATTGCGAGGCGAAGAGTCGGCAGCGTCTCGCGGATGCGCGTGTCGTCGCTGACTTTTCCGTCTTTGAGCGGCACGTTGAAATCGACGCGGATGAACACGCGTTTCCCTTTTAAATTGAGGTCGTTGATGGTGAGTTTGGTCATTTTGAATTCCGTGATTCGTGATTCGTGTTCCGTGATTCGTGGAGAAAAAAACAGAAAGAATAAATGCTGAAATCGCGCGGACATGGGGCGCAGCGGTGCTGCGCCCGTACATGATCGCGCTTGAGTCCGCGAGCGGCGCCCGCGGACCAGCCAGTTAGAACTTCGACGCGAGCAGCTTGATCAGGTCGCGGCAGCGGCAGGAGTAGCCCCACTCGTTGTCGTACCAGGCGAGCACCTTGACGCACTTGTCGCCGACAACCTTGGTGTAGCCCGCATCGACGATCGACGAATTCGAATTCGCCTTGAAGTCGCTCGAGACAAGTTCATCTTCGGTGTAGCCGAGGATACCCTTCATCGGGCCATTCGCGGCTGCCTTCAATGCAGCGTTCACCGACTCCACCGTCGCCGGCTTCTCGACGAATACAGTCAGATCAACGACGCTGACGTTCGGCGTCGGCACGCGCATCGCGTATCCGTCGAGCTTGCCCTTAAGCGCCGGAATCACGAGATGCAACGCTTTGGCGGCGCCCGTCGAACTGGGAATCATGTTGATCGCAGCGGCGCGAGCACGGCGCAGATCCTTATGCGGCAGATCGAGCAGCTTCTGATCGTTCGTGTACGAGTGAATCGTCGTCATCGTGCCCGCGACGATTCCAAACGTGTCTTGAATCACCTTCGCCACCGGTGCGAGGCAGTTCGTGGTGCACGAAGCGTTCGAAACGACGTTATGCCCCTTCGGATCGTAGGTGTTGTCGTTCACGCCGAGCACAAATGTCGCATCCGGACCATCCGCAGGAGCCGAGATAATTACCTTTTTCACCGGGCCGCGAAGATGCTTCTTCGCATCGGCGCCCTTCGTAAAGAGACCAGTCGATTCAACAACAATGTCCGCGCCAACCGAGGCCCAGTCGATCTCGCCCGGATCCTTTGTCTTAAAAACCTTGAAGCTCTTCCCTTCCACAGAAATCGAATCGTCGGTGTGCGTGACGTTATGGGGCAGGTTGCCGAGGATGGAGTCGTACTTGAGCAGGTGCGCGAGGGTCTTGGCATCGGTGACGTCGTTGACGGCTACGAACTGGATATTTTTGTCATCCAGCGCCGTGCGCATGATGTTGCGTCCGATGCGGCCGAAGCCGTTGATGCCTACCTTGATGGGCATTCTTCCTCCGAATGAGATGAGTGCAACGCAGCGCGGCCAGATGAAAATCCAGACGAACTGCGAACTAGAAATCGTATGGGTAGGGGAAGGAAAAGTCAACGCGAGGAGCGGGGGAGAATTTCAAATGACCGCTATAAATGCAGCTAATGAGGCGTCTTGCCGACGCACAGCGCAAAATCTTTGCGCCGTGCCCGGCAAGGTCGCTCATCAAATTGGAAGACTCACATTATTGGAAGTTTCACATCTCAGTGATGATCGTGGCGCCACTTCCAGTAGTCGCGCTGTTCGTCCTTGTTCAGCGTGTTGTATTCGCGATAGTGCTCGTGACGGCCGTCCCAATACGAGTGATAGACAACCACTTCGTGATTGTTCCAACGATGGTAATCGTGATGATCGTCGTCGTAGTAGCGGACCGATCCGGTGCAGCCAACGCCCACGGCAGCAACCAGCCCGATCGCCGAAAGGGTCAGAAAAGCGGCGCGGCTCTTCAAGGTTCTCATACGATGAATCCTCCCTCTCTCACTCCTGGTGTGAAAAATGAAATGTCTCTTACGGGGACCTGGAAGATCGATAACGGGCACGAACTGAAATCAAACGTTGGATGACATCGTCCAAAGTTAAGACGGCGGGCGAAGCCCGGGAACGCTCAGAGAAATACTTGAGCGATGCGTGAGAAATCCT
>DATAMU010000492.1:0-3899 GCA_036266605.1 Candidatus Acidiferrum sp.
CAATTGCCGGAATATAGTTCTTAGGAATGGCGCCGCCGAAGATGTCGTTGACGAACTCGAATTCGCTGCCGCGCGGCAGCGGCTCCATCTTGATTTTGCAGTCGCCGTACTGACCGTGACCGCCGGTCTGCTTCTTGTGGCGTCCCTGTACGTCGGCTTTGCCGCGGATGGTTTCGCGGTAGGGAACCTTGGGCGCTTTCAGGATTACCTCAGTGTGGTAGCGCTTCTTCATTTTTGAAACGACGACTTCGATATGCTGCTGGCCGGTGCCGGCGATCAAAAATTCTTTGGTTTGCGGATCGCGGAAGAACCGCAGCATGGCGTCTTCTTCCATCAGCTTGTGGATGCCGGGGCCAAGCTTGTCTTCGTCGGCACGCGTCTTGGGCTCGATGGCAAAGGTGATGGCGGGCTCCGGCAGCCTCACGTGCGGATATTGAATCGGCGCGGATTTGTCGCCGAGGGTGTCGCCGGTGAGGGTTTCTTTCAATTTCGCGACTGCGCCGATATCGCCTGCGTGCAGCTCGTTTACCGGAACGGCGGTCTTGCCCTGCATGATGGAGATGTGCGCCAGCTTTTCCTGCGAGCTGCGGGCGAAGTTCATCAGAGAAGCGTCATTTTTCAGCACGCCGGAGAAAACCTTGAAATATGAAATGCGGCCGGCGAAGGGATCGGAAACAGTTTTGAAGACGTAGACGGAAACCGGCTCGGTGTCCGATTCTTTCCGCGCGGGAGGCTCGCCATTGCCGGAAGTGACTTCGCCGCGAATAGCGTCGTGTTCGGTTGCCGCGGGAGTGAAATCGACGATAAAGTCCATGAGGCGGTCGGCGCTCACGTTGCCCAACCCAGACGCGAAGAGGACGGGAAAGATTTTGTCTTCGCGGATGGCGTTGTGCAGCGCGGGAATGAGGTGCTCTTCGGGAATGGTGCCTTTGTCGAAGAACTCTTCCATCAGCGCGTCGTCACCTTCGGCGATCATTTCGACCAGCTTTTCGTGCGCTTCCTGGGCGGCATCTTTCATGTTGGCGGGGATCTCGCCCTCTTTGCCTTTGCCATTTCCGCCGAGCTCGTATGTATAGGCCTTCATGCGGACGAGATCGACTACGCCCGTCAAATTCTTTTCTTTTCCGATCGGCAACTCGAGAGGAATTACGTTCCGTCCGAATGCGTTCTGCAGCGACTCGATCACGCGGTCGGCGTCGGCGCGATCGCGGTCCATGCGGCTGGCAACGATGACGCGCGGCGTCTTATATTCTTCGCAATAATTCCACACGCGCTCGGTGACGACCTCCACTCCGGCGACGCCATCCACCACGACGACCGCGGCATCGATTACGGGCAGCACCAGCTTGGCCTCATGCACGAACATGTTGAAGCCGGGGGTGTCTATGAAATTGATTTTGGTGTTGCCCCATTCGGCGTAGGCCAATCCCGCCGAAATGGACATCTTTCTGGCGATCTCTTCGTCGTCGTAATCGGTGGTAGAGCTGCCGTCATCGACGCGGCCCAGGCGCTGGGTAGCGCCGGCGGTGAAGAGCATTGCCGAGATCAGCGACGTCTTTCCGGCGTGGCCGTGCCCGACTATCGCAACATTCCTTACGTTTTCCCCTACATAGACTTTCACAATTGGCTCCTTCGAGCGAAGCCAAGAATCTAACACAGGCGAAATTACAGGCTCAACTCGGGATGGGGCTATATTGGGGGCGATGGATTCAGGCACTCTGGAAACGCCAAGGACATCGCGAACCTTCCTCACCGCGGAATGGCGGCATCTAGCCATGCTGAATTATGAGGTCGAGCCGCGTCTGCTGGCCGGGTTCGTTCCGGTCGGGACAGAGCTTGATTCGTGGAATGGCAAAACCTTCGTCAGCCTGGTCGGATTTCGTTTTTTGAAGACGCGGGTCTTCGGCGTGGCGTTTCCGTTTCACTGCAACTTTGATGAGGTCAACCTGCGCTTTTACGTGCAGCGCAGAGCGGGGGCGGAAGTCAGGCGGGGTGTGGTTTTTGTGCGGGAAATCGTGCCGCGACGAGCAATCGCGACCGTGGCGCGAGCCTTTTATGGAGAACGATATCTGGCGTTACCGATGTCGCACAGGATTCAAGCGAACGATGCCGATGTGGCCGTGGAGTATGGATGGAGATTCAGCCAGCGCTGGAACAGGATTCATTTGACGACGAGCGGAAGTAGCGCGTTCCCGGCAGACGGCTCTGCCGAGCAGTTCATCACTGAACACTATTGGGGATACGCTGCGGCACCAGATGGAGGCTGCGTTGAATATCGGGTGCGGCATCCGCAATGGAAGGTGTGGAGTGCGGGCGCGGCAAGCTTCGATGGGAGCATGGAAGAGCTGTACGGAAGAGATTTAAATCAAGTGCTGCAGCGGCCACCGGAGTCGGCGTTTCTAGCCGAGGGGTCGGCGGTATCGGTGCATCGAGGAACGAGGTTATAGAACAGCGGCGTTCATTGACATGTTTCTGACAAGCTTTAGCCGATCTATGAAACAATATCCCCGGACCGCCGCAGAGGCGGAAACTCACTTGAGGGAATGATGCAGCGTTTGACCGCCAGGCTCTTGCTGCTGCTGGTTGTTGTGAGCGGGAATTTTGAGCCGCTCATGGAGGCGATCTCCGTCCCTAATGCACATGCGTGCTGCTTACGGAAACTGCATGCGGCGAAAAATTCTCCGCTCCAGATAACAGACGCGACTGCCCCGCACGGAAATTGCTGTCCGCCGATGACCACCCAGCAGTCCGCGCAAACAGCGGGTTGCGAGGTGATTTCTGCGCTGGTATCTGTTTCGAACCTTGAGGCGTGGTCGACTGAACTCGGACATAACGTCGAGTTGGTTTCTACCCTTTCTGCTCGCGCTCCTCCATTTCTCTCCTAACTAAGCCTCGGACGCCCCGTCGCGGACGTCCATCAAGCAAAGTTTGCCAAGCAAAGCCAGGAGAGCGCCATGCGAAAGTACATCGCGCAGCTCGGCGGTTTGTTGTTGCTGCTCGCCGCCAGTCTCAGCGCCACGATTTTCAGTTCGATCACGGGATTGATTCATGACCCGCAACACCGGCCGGTTCAGGGCGCCAAGGTGACTTTGGCGGCGACGGATTCGGACTGGTCGCAGACAGCGGTCAGCAACGATGCCGGCGAATTCAGGTTCGATAATGTCCCGCTCGGTGTTTATGCGGTTAGGGTCGAAGCCGCCGGTTTCGCGACCCAAACCCAGGACCTAACGCTCGGCAGCGGTAGTGAAGCACGGCTGCATTTTCCGCTGACGCTTTCTGGTACCCACGAATCAGTGGAAGTGCACGACACGATGCAGGGCGTGAATCCGGAATCGTCCACCGCTACGACTGTTGTTAACCGTGAGCAGATAGCCTCCACTCCAGGCGCGTCGCAGACGAACAGTATGGCGATGATTACTGACTACGTTCCGGGGGCGTACATGGTACACGATCAGTTACACATTCGCGGTGGGCACCAGGTTTCGTGGCTGCTCGATGGCGTGCCGGTGCCGAACACCAGCATTGCAACGAATGTCGGCCCGCAGTTCGATCCGAAAGATATCGACAGCATTGAAGTGCAGCGCGGAGGTTACTCGGCGGAGTACGGAGATCGCGCCTACGGCGTTTTCAATGTCGTGACGCGTTCCGGATTCGAACGTAACCGCGAAGCGGAGCTGGTCACCAGCTACGGCAGCTTCAGTCAGACCAACGATGAGTTCAGCTTTGGCGATCACACCGAACGATTTGCGTATTACGGGAGCGTTACCGGTTATCGCACAAATCTTGGACTCGAAACGCCGGTACCGCAGGTGATTAACGACAATGCCGCCGGCGTGAGCGGATTCACATCCCTCATCTTTAATAAGGACGCAGCGAACCAGTTCCGGCTGGTGGCGTCG